>USIY01000079.1 GCA_900554845.1 uncultured Bacteroidales bacterium
TATCGCTCAATTTTATAATCTGAAATCAGCAAGTTGAACTTGCGAAACTTGAATTTATTATTACCACAAGGCTCTTGAAGGTCTGGATGAAAAGGAGGCACCCGATATTACTTCTGTGGCATACTGTAACCTTGCCGGGGCGTACAGGAGCAACGGCAAATTCGACATCAGCGCCGATTATTACTCCCGCGGCGCCCATATAGCCGACTCGGCGAACCTCAAACCGAGTTATAAAATTCTGTCGTATCTCGGACTTGCCATAACTTACACCGACATGCGCGATTTCGACCAGAGCCGCATATGGTGGAATCGTGCCGAGACATATTGGAAGGACATGAATCTCGACGACAAATTCAACTACTTGAACAACAGGGGTCATGATTTTTACGAACAGCGCCGATATAATGAATCGCTCATAATGTTTCAGAGATTGGATTCATTGCTGAAAGCAAATCCGTCGCTGGAATGGGAAGCCAATTTCTGCCGCGCCAACATGACCGATGTATATTTGAAGATCGACCAGCCTGACAAAGCGGAAAAACTCATACTCCAGACAGAACGTTATTTCACGGAAGCCCAGCCCAACGCGTATATTCAAGAACATATCCGCACTCAGAAACTGAAGCTCGGCACAATCCGGGGCGAGTACGACAAAGTGTCACAAATGCTTGATTTGTGGAACGCCACAGGCATAGAGAATCGCCCTGAGCAAAAAGTGGAACGTCTGGAGTTCCTTAAGGATTATTATGCCGGCATCGGCCAATGGCAAAAAGCCTATAAAGCACACATAGACTACACAGAGTACGAGGACTCTATCCGCAGCGAGGCCCAGCGCCTAAGTATGTCGGAACGTCAGATGCGATATGAGCGTGACGCCCGGATTCTGGAGTTGTGCAAAGATTTGGAAATGCACCGTAAACTCCAGGCCCGTAATCTGGTGATCGGCATCATAGGTGTTATTGTCATAGCGTTGCTTATTGTGGTGATAGTCATGATGCGTCGTATGTCGAGCCATCGCGAGGAGCGAATGCTGCACCGAATAATCGCGCTTCGTCTGGAAAGTCTCGGGGCAAGAATCAACCCGCACTTCGTTTACAATATTCTCAACCATGAGATAGTAGCACGCCAAAACGGGCAGCCATCTCATCTCGACGCCCTGGTGCGCCTGATGCGCCGACAACAATATATGGCCGACACCCTTTCGGTGACTTTGCAGGAAGACTTGGCGTTTATCGACGATTATATCAAGGTGGAAAGCGAAAGCATGGAGGCGAAACTGAATTACACATGCCATATAGCTTCCGACATTAATCCCGCAAAAGTTCGTGTTCCCTCTATGGTGCTTCAGATATTCGTTGAAAACGCTTTCAAACATGGATTCCGATCATTGCCCGAAGATCAAGAAAGAATATTGATGGTCCGTGTGTACCGCGTTGATAAAGGAATCTGTCTGGAAGTACTCAATAACGCTGCAGCCGATGCGGCTCCCAGTCCCGATTCCACTCGCAGAGGTCTGAAAATCGTGATGGGAACACTCAATATTCTGAATGAAAAGAAACGTGATGAGATCCGTTGCGAGGTCGGGGAATGGACCGACAATCCTCAACACGACGGCTACAGAGCGGCCATTATAATACCTGCTGACTTCAATTTCGACATCCATGGAAAAAACTAAGATTCTCATAGTAGATGACGACGCACCTTCCCGAAAGCTTCTTCGGGACGGTCTCCGAAAATACAACTGGACAACTGTCTGCGGAGAAGCCGCCGACACCCGACATGCTGTGGAAATGGTACGCGATCTGCAACCGGATCTTATTTTTCTTGACATCGAGCTCAATGATCAGTCAGCTCTCGACATTCTGGATGAACTTAAGGAATTGGGGAGCGCCACGGCAAAATTCGTTTTCTACACCACCTACAGCAAATATCTCATGCAGGCGCTTCGTATGGAAGCGTTCGACTTCCTGCTGAAACCTTATGATCAAAACGAGCTGAACCTCATCCTTAACCGTTACAAACTGGCAAACGCCAATAATAAGGAAAACTGTTGTCCTCCCGCCGACAGGCTTTCCAATATGAGGGCCGGAAATTGCGTGCCCACAGGAATTTCAGTAACTACAATCACCAACGACCGCATGATACTCTTCCCGCGTGACGTGGTGTTTTTCCGTTATGATACGGACCGCAAACTGTGGGAAGTGGTGCTGAGCACTTTGCAACATATAATATTGAAACGCAACACCACCGCGGATACAATTCTGAATTACGGACCGCAATTTGTGCGCACGCACAAGAGTTACATCGTGAATATCGGATTCATATCCATGATATCCGGCAATGAATGCCGTCTTATACCCCCTTATGACAATATAACCGACATTAAAATCAGCAAAATCTACCGTCCGCGGCTTCTGGATCAATTCTACGATCTTTGAGCTGCCATTGATTATAGCTACAATAGCTATTTGAGCCCCATTCTCCGAAATTATTAATAAAATTTCACATTCAATTTTAACACATATTTTTTACATTATTTTGTCATTTTTTGATTAAAAATTGTGTCGTTCGCTTAATTTTTATTAATTTTGCATTTAAAGTGTATTTCATACACTTTTTCATGAAAGACTCAGATACAAGCTATCTTCAATATAAGCAGTATCTGACAACACTACATATTTAGACCTACAATTAGAACCTAACAACAATTTACAACAATAACCTTTCAGCATTATGAAAACTCAAACACCGTTGTTAATGGCGATTTCATCAGTGCTATTGTTTACTTCTGCATCGTGTCAGGACGACTGGGGGCAAAAAGACCCACCGGCCGGCGGTCAAGTAGTACCTACACTTGAGGAAATCTCAGCCTATGACTTTGAGGCGGAAGAGGGACTTGACTCCAAATGGGTTCTTCATTCCAATTCCGGAGGCGCTGATCCGGCCATCGTAGATGACGCCAGCGAGATCAAGGGAGGAAAGGTCCTCCAACTTGACAGGGGTTATGTCTCCTTGTCGAATCCCTACACATCGGTCAAGCTCCAGGAGGCAGCCTCCATGACGTTCTGGCTGTATCAACCTGTGGCAGTTTCCGAAGAAGCTTCCGACGAGATCCACGCACAGGACATCAGTTCGACGATTATCGGATTCGAGAATGAAAACAGCACCGGCCATCTGAGAATCAACGCCAACGGCGGTATCAGCTACAACGCCGCCGACGGTGAATGGAGCGACAATGATCCGGCTTCTGTCACCACAGGCTACATGCCTGCGGGTGAATGGCATTATGTGGCTCTCGATATCAACAACAAAGGATATAAGCTTTATGTCGACGGCCACCAGAAAGTCAACAAGACAGTGACGGATTTTGACTGCTCCAAGCTTGTAAAATTCATCAACAACGTCCCGACAATGACCATTGGAGGCTCCGACAACGCCAGCCTTTGGGTGATCGACGACCTGAAGCTGTACCGTAACGAGATCGCCGACAAGCAGATTGCCCGTCCAAATATCGGCGGCGGCAACGACGAGCCGGTGATCGACTTCAGCAAGTGGGTGCTCGTGGGCAACGAGGACAACTCCACGCCATTCTGGAGCACCTGGGCGCCGTATGTCAACCTTACGGGCGACGGAACCATTCATTATGATTTCTACAACTTCCACGGCGGCAAAACCGACAATTGGTGCAACTGGGGTCTGGTGATCACCAACGGTCCCGAACGAGGAGCCGAAGGCTATGCCGAATACCTCTATCTGAGAGCCGACGCTTACGGATGGGGATCCGCTTATAACGGCGACAACATCAAGCATGATTTCGACTGGGCCACATTCATGAAAGAGATGGACGGCGCCTATGTCAACATGGACATCACCCGTAGCGGAGCAGATGTCAACATTGTTGTGAAAGTCACCGCCGAAGACGGCACTGTCCGCAATTACTCCATGAGCATCACTGGCGTGGACTGCGAGACTATGGGTACATTCCTGACTTGTGAAGGTTCGCATCTCTACATCAATCCGGAGACCGTGTTCGTAGGAAAGAACTACAACGGCAACTATAAGCTGGGCGCCGAAGACTTCTCGACAGGATGGTGGTCAGAGCATTCGCCTCTTAACAGATTCGACGGTCCCTTCACTAACTGGGGCGTGGAATTCGTGAACCATACAGCCGGGAACGGCAACAATTGGAACAACTGGCTTCTGGTCTGCACGAACGGAACATGGATCGGCGAGGAGGGATATGCCGAGAACTTCGTGCTGCGTTCCGACGCTTACGGATGGGGCGCGACATACGACGGAGCCAATGTCGTGGCTTCCTTCGACTGGGACAACTATGTGGCCGACATGAAGGACTGCAAGGTCAAGATTCTGTTCAACTACAAGGGCGGCAAGCTTCACATGCTTTGCAAACAGGTGACGGCAGACGGACGCCAGATGCCGGACTACCAGTTCACCTCCGCCGTTGAGGCGCCTATAGGACTTTTCTTCACCGTTGAGTTGGCATGGCTTGACTTCTCGCGCATAGGATACTATCCGTGGGCGTCTGTGGAATAAACCTTATAATCTAATTCCGAACTCTATTATGAACAATATACAATTCACAGCAAAAGGAGGGCGGGGCCATGCGCTTCGCCTCCTCCTCCCGCTCATAATGCTGGTTTTGGCCTTCGCACCCGCCGGCGCCCAGATCGTTAAAGGCGTTGTCACCGACGCCAAGAGCGAACCGCTGATCGGCGCCACCGTTCTGGAAAAAGGCACCACCAACGGCACGGCCACTGACCTGGACGGCTATTTCCAGCTGAATCTAAAGGACGCCAAGAAGGCAGTCCTGGTGGTTTCATACCTCGGCTACACCCCTCAGGAAATCCCTGTAAACGGCCGCGCCGACATCAATGTGGTTCTGACAGAAGAGAACACACAGCTTGAGGAACTGGTGGTAGTAGGTTACGGCCAACAGAAAAAGGAATCGGTGGTGGGCGCCATCTCGCAAGTGAACTCCGGCGACTTGCTGGAAACGCCTTCGGCCAACCTCTCGCAGGCCATCACCGGTAAGATTCCCGGCGTGATCACGTCGCAGACCTCTGGCGCGCCAGGCGCCGACGACGCCTCGATCTATATCCGCGGACGCGCCACATTCGCCGGCGACGCACAGCCCCTGGTCCTCGTGGACGGTATCGAACGTTCATTCTCTCAGATCGCCCCCGATGACATTGAGACAATTTCTGTCCTTAAGGACGCATCCGCAACCGCCGTTTACGGCGTCCGCGGAGCAAACGGAGTCATGCTGATAACCACCAAGCGAGGAAAAGAACAGAAACCCGTGGTGAACCTAACGGCCTCCTGGCAGTTCCAGGCTCCCACGCGCAAAGCCAAATACCTTGACTCTTATGAATCCGTGACCTTGCTGGAAGAGGCTTTGGCCAACGACGGTCTCCCCTCGCAGTATTCCCAGGCCGACATCGATATGTACCGTAAATCGGTCAACGGCGAACTTTCGGGCGTAGACGCGCTGCTTTACCCAAATGTGGACTGGTACGACCAGATCCTTCGCTCCTCCGCACCGGCACAGCGTTACAACGCCAGCGTACGCGGCGGTACTAAACGTATGCGTTACTACGCCTCCGTGGAATATTACGACCAGCAGTCGCTGTTCAAGAACCTTTCCAACGACAAGTACGGCAATTCTTCCTCTCTGGGATACCAGCGTGTCGGATTCCGTGCCAACGCCGACTTCTTCCTGACAAAAGATCTTGAATTCTCGGTGAATTTCGGTACTCGTTTCGAGACCCGAAAGGGACCGAACTCAAGCGAATCCAACAACTACAGCCAGGTTTATTACGAACTGAACCACACGCCGAGCTGGCTGTTCCCCATCGCTTACGAAGTGAACGACGGCGATCAGACAAAGACTCTATACGGAGGTTCGTCACAGTATCAGAACAATGTCTACGCGATGCTCGCGGACGGCGGTTATTACAGGGCCAATAACAATGTGAACGAAACCAACTTCATAGCCGATTACAAAATGGATTGGCTCACCCCCGGCCTCTCTGTGCGGGGAATGGCCAGCTTCGACTATGAAAGCTATCACAAGACATTGTACAGCAAGGGTTTCGCCACATACGAGCTGAACGACCGCGACAACTACACCGAGCTTGAGGCTTACAACCGCTTCAATAAAGACACTCAACTGTCCAACAGCAAGGAAAGCTTCAGTCTCTGGAAACTCTATCTGGAGGCACAGATCAACTACAAACGTGTGTTCGCCGAGAAGCATGACGTCACCGCAATGGTGCTTTACATGCAGAACGACTATCATTACAACTCCGATCTGGCGCGTCGCTACCAGGGAGTCGTAGGCCGTGTCACTTATGGTTTCGACGGACGCTATCTGTTCGAGTTCAACGCCGGTTACAACGGTTCCGAGAACTTCGCCAAGGGAAAGCGCTTCGGCTTCTTCCCCTCGTTCTCCGCCGGTTGGAGAATCACGGAGGAAAGTTTCATGGAGAAATCGCGCGCATGGATGGACAATCTGAAGCTCCGCGCGAGCTACGGTCAGGTAGGTAACGATGTGTACCAGGTGAACGGCGTGCGCCAGCGTTTCCTCTACGAGGAGAAATGGAGCCAGAAGAGCAACGATTACTATTTCGGAACAACGGGAACCACCGGCATATTCGAGCAGCAGTATCCCAACTACGGCGTCACTTGGGAACGGGCCCACAAGTTCAACGTCGGTCTTGACTTCGGTTTCTTCAACAGTTCGCTCTCAGGAAGCATCGACTATTTCTGGGAGAAACGCAACGACATCCTCGCGGAGTACCAGACCCGTCCGCTGTGGTTCGGCGTGACTTCCGCCGCAGGTAATCTCGGAAAGACCGAGAACCAGGGTTTTGAGATCGAGCTTCGTTATTCCGGAAGGATCGGCGATGATTTCAAGTATGGAATCGGCGGTACTTTCTCGCACGCCAAGAACAAGATCACAGAAATGAACGAACCCGATGCAAAAACCGATTACCGTAAGCGTACGGGACACGTCATCAACCAGTACTTCGGTCTTGTGGCCGACGGATTCGTGACCCAGGCCGACATCAACAGCGGCAAACTGCCCGTCTCCACTTTCGGAACAGTAAAGCCTGGCGACCTCAAATACCGCGATTTGAACGGCGACGGATTCATCGACGACCGTGACGAGACCTTCATCGGATATTCCGACATACCGGAGAATACATACGCCATCAACCTCAACGCCGAATGGAAAGGGCTCTCCTTCAGCATCATGTTCCAGGGCGTTGGCCACGTGAGCCGCTATTACGACGCCGAGGCCATGTACGCCTTCGTGAACGGCGGCAAAGTACGCGAGCATCATCTGGACCGCTGGAATCCCGCAGTCTCGGAAGCAGAGAACCTCGCGAACGCCAAGTATCCTCTGCTGCATTATGACAGCTACGGCAACCATAACCAGCGACAGAACTCCTTCTTCCTGAAGAACGGTTCGTTCTTCCGTCTGAAGAACATTGAGCTCGCTTACTCACTGCCGCTGAAATGGATCAAGCACGCTCTCATGAGCCAGTGTAGATTTTTCGTCAACGCCAACAATGTCGTCACATGGGATCATCTCAACGGTCTGACCGATCCGGAAAGCAACGGATCAAACCGTTATCCCATCTGCCGAACTATTAACTTTGGCGTAAATATTCAATTCTAATCCCGGAAACCCATGAAAAAGATATCTAAATATATCGTTATGGCGGCTGTTGCCGGACTTGCCGTATGCACCGCATCGTGCAGCGACTTCCTTGACAAACAGCCCTCCAACGAGCTCACCGAGGAGAAGACATTCGCCGACTGGAATCTTTTTGAGGAATTCCACTACGACACGTACAACTTCCTGTTGCACGGAGCGCTGAGAGTCAACAATTCATGGCTTGACGCCACTACCGATCTGGCGGAGACATCCTTCTCTAACGGCGGCGCGCGCACGTCGTTCAACATCGGCAACTACTATGGCTCGGGGGGAGACCCGGAGCTGGTAAGCATCTGGGAGTCGCGTTACCGCGCCATCCGCAAATGCAACATGACTCTGAAACATGTCAACACCGTTCCCCGCAATCCCCGCAACAGCGAGGAGGAGCACGCCAGTCTGGTACGCATCTTCACCGCCGAGGCACGTATGCTCCGCGCATACTTTTACTGGGAATTGTTCCTCCGTTACGGTCCGCTCCCCATTATCACCGAAGTACTGGATCCGGAAGAGGACATGATCACTCCCTATCTCAAGCGTCCCGGCACCAAAGAATTCGTGGTTGATTTCATACTTAAGGAGCTGGCTGAATGCGAGCCTGACCTTCTTGACCATGACACAGCATGGGCCTCCAACCGCGCGGGACGTGTGTCGCAGCCCGCGGCTCGCGCCTTGGCGGCACGAATCAAGCTATATATGGCGTCTCCCCGCTTCTCCGCCGAAAGCGGCGTGACGTGGCAGGACGCCGCCGATGCCGCCAAGAGTTTCATCAACGATTACGGACAGTATTTCGGACTGTTCGCACAGGCCAATGTCAGCGCAGCCGACAATTACGGCAACGCTGTGCTGTTCACTACTTATACCGGCAACAACAACGAGACCATATTCTTCCGTAACGACGCCACAATCGGCTGGGGAGAGATAAACCTCGACACCCCTGTGGGCGAAGGCGGAAGCGGAGGCAACTGCCCGTCGCAGAATCTTGTGGAT
>USIY01000080.1 GCA_900554845.1 uncultured Bacteroidales bacterium
GTATGTACCCTCGGCGCCGGATTATGCGGATGCGAATATGTGGCATGTCACCACGGGACGCGGTGACAGCGGTGTGGATGTGTTCTATGTTCCCTCCACGTGGGAATTCGACTGGACCACACCGGACGGCGCTGTGTCCCATTGGGCGGATCCCGCTAATCCGCAGCATCGCGCCGACGTGGAGAACGAGATGGCCGGCGTGGCCGACTATATGGCCGACGGAAATCATTTCTATTCACCGCACTACAGGCACATCACTCTCGATTCATGGGCCACGCTGAACGAGGACACCATCAACCGCCGCTACCATGATGTGGCTTTCCCGGACGTGAGGAATGCGTTTGATTATTTCCTTGAGAATTATAATGAAGGACGTCCGTTTATTCTCGCAGGATTCAGTCAGGGAGGAAAATCGGTTGTGGAACTGATGAAAGTCCTGACCCCTGAGCAACGCAGCCGCATGGTGGCCGCTTATGTGCTGGGATACAAAGTGACACCGGAAGATGTGTCGCAAGCGCCTTGGATACGCGAGGCGCGCGGCGAGGCCGACACCGGTGTGACGATATGCTACAATTCGGTGTCCGATGTGAAATATGTGAAACCCGTGGTCAGCTCGCCGAACGTGATGTGCATCAATCCTGTGAACTGGTCGGTTACGGATACGCCGGCCGTACTCAACGATACGATCACCGTGACTTTGTCGCCGAATGCCAAGGTACTGGTACTGGACGGTTTCGACGGCAGCTATCTGCCCAATATCCTCGACATACTGAATGTCGGCGATTACCACGGCGCCGAACCATGGCTCTACAGCGAATGTCTCCGCCAGAATTTCAAACGCCGCATCAAGTCCTGGAAAGAATCCAAATGATGAAATCAGCGTCAGGGCGCCCTCAGCACCCAAGTCAATGAATTTCCGGTTCCACAGAAAAAAAGAGGTTGTGCCGTAGATTATTACGACACAACCTCAATATTGCTAAAGAACAGTGTTTTTAGAAGCAGTAATAGAAGCCGAGGGAAAGGTTGCGGGAGTCGAAGTTGATACCGCCGCGTTCCTTTGCACCGCCGTCCTTGGCCGCGTCGTTGGCGCCTTCATATCCCAAGAAACCGAGGTGAGCTGCGATCGTGAAATGATCGGTGATGTTGAAGGCAACGCCGGGCTTGATTCCGATACCGTATGTGCACGCTGTGTCGGAGTCCTTGTCTCCATAGGATGTGGAGCCGATTCCGAGGTTCACACCGCCGTCAATGAACAGCTGTACGAGATTGTTGCTGGTACGGTAATAGGTGAATCGTGCAAACGGAGCGATTTCGAAGCTGTTGTAATTTATGTCCTGGCCGGCATAGTTTCGGTAGGTATAACCGATGTTGCCGCCTACAGCCCACTTTTCATTGAAGTTGTATCCTACTTCAGGCCGCAATGAAAACTCGTTGGTAGTGCCTGCTTTGGAGCTCTCGTGCATGAAACCTACGTTGCCGCCGACCCACCATCCTTCAGCATGCGCTGTACCAAGGGCTGCGACTGCAAGCAGCAGTGTGGTAATAAATTTTTTCATAGTCGTCTAAAATTGTTGCGATCGTTTCGTATATGATAAATCCGATACGACAGCCGGGTTATATAATTGAATTTTATACTTCTTTCACTTAAAACAACCTAATTGCAAGGATTATTGTTTGATTTTGTAAATATTTTAACAATTGTAAATTACAACCTCTTAAAATAACACAAATCGACCAATATAGGGCTTATAAGGCCTATGGGCCCTATGAGTCCGATTGGACTAAGTCACTTAGCATAATGCGGATGATGGGTCAAAAGCTCCTTGCGTAGAGTGGAACGATCAAGATGCAGGTAGATTTCTGTGGTCGCTATTGATTCATGTCCTAACAGAGCCTGTATTACCCGCAGATTGGCGCCTCCTTCCAGAAGATGCGTGGCGAACGAATGCCGCAGAGAGTGCGGAGATACATGATGTGCGATTCCTGCGGCTTGAGCCAGATCACGGATTATATAGAACACCATGACACGCGACATTTGTCCGCCGCGGCGGTTAAGAAACAGGATATCGGCGGCGTCCGGTTTTATGGAACCACGAATACGTTGCTCAAGGTAATTCTCTATCAGACTGATGGAGACGGGAGAGAGTGGCACGAGACGCTGCTTGCTCCCTTTTCCTTCCACAAGCACACACTGGTCGGTGAGCGACAGACGCGAGAGCTTAAGCCCCACGAGTTCCGACACGCGCAACCCGCTTCCGTACAATGTCTCGACAATGGCGCGGTTGCGTAGAGATTCCTCCTTGCCGGGGTCGATGGCGGCTATCATGGCGTCGATTTCCCCTGTACTCAGGACATCAGGGAGCTTCCTTCCCATCTTGGGCTGTTCTATCAGCGCTGAGGGGTCCGCGTCAAGTATACCCCGGCTACGGCAGTATTTGAAGAAACCGTGGATACCTGAGATAAACCTTGCCAACGAAGCCGGAGCCAAGCCCATCTCGGCCAACTCGCACAACAGCTCATGAAGGTCTTCCTGCTTAATCGAATCCAGATCCAGCCCCCGAGACTCAGCAAATGTCAGAAGATGGTCTATGTCCACGGCATAGGCCCCGGACGTGTTCGGCGACAGCCCTCTTTCCAAAATCAGCGACCGCAGATAGCTCTCGGCTATTTCACGGGGACTCCGGATTCCTGTCATATGCTCATAGGATATAGAATCTTCTGCATGCCGGGACGGTGGATAACTAAAAGATTGTGCTTGCCGCGGAACACCAGTCCTTGCGGCAATGCTTCGAAGATCTCGTCATCCCAACCCTCAGGCACATCGCGTACCGTCACCCAGTGTCCCGGAATCTGAAGCGATGTCTTGATAATGTCCAGCGGCACGAAATCGCCGTGAGTGCATATAAGCTCGCATTCTGCGGCGCTGCACATGGCGTGGGTTGTCTTTATGCGCGAATCGGCGGCATGCAGAGCCGCAAGATAGGGAGCCTCTATTCCGTTGGGGATGAACACTGACTGCGGGTTGAGGGTAGCCACCAGCCGCAGGAACATTCGTGCCTCGCGCCGCATGCGCCGCGAGATGCCATGCGGAATAGAGTTCTCGATGTCCTCGTAGCCATACCATGCGTAGGAACCGGGACATACAGCCCGGCTCACCAACTGATAGCCGAACGGAGAGTGGACGCCGTAACCGTGGGCATGGCGCCAACGCTGGAACATAGTGCTACTCTGTGACATCGATGCCCTGATCGGAAACTTTTCCCTTTCGTTGTCTACGCATACGGAGAACCCAGACCGCCAAAGCTCCGAGACAGAGCGCGTAAATGATGATTACGCAGGTCATGGCCAAACCGTTGGTGACTTTCAGGGATTTCGGATCGAAAGTAAATGTTATCTCATGATTGCCGGGAGCGAGACGAATGGCACGAAGCACATAATCCACACGACCGATCGGCACAACCTTCCCGTCGACCGTGGCCTCCCATCCCCAGGGGAAGAAAATCTCACTGAACACCGCCACGCCTCCGTTGCGGGTAGTGGCTTTGTAAGTAAGGCGATCCGGAGCATAGCCCGTCTCATAGATTGTGTCGCCGGGGACGATGGGACGCGCCGTACCCAACACTTTCTCGAACTGCTTGTCGGCCACGGCCACCTGTTTGGTGGGAATA
This sequence comes from uncultured Bacteroidales bacterium, assembly GCA_900554845.1. Taxonomy (GTDB): domain Bacteria; phylum Bacteroidota; class Bacteroidia; order Bacteroidales; family Muribaculaceae; genus Lepagella. Next base: position 3,669 of record USIY01000080.1, read on the forward strand.
GTGTCCAGAGCCGCCATCTCACGGTCGGCGTTGTCAACGTAATCAATACGACTCACGAACCATGCGTTGCCGTTCGCGCCAGGATTCAGCTGATACTCCTCGCCGGCCATGATATACTTAGTGTTGAGCATATTCAGCACTTCCTGGTTGTTTTTCGAGATCTGTTTGTCGATCAGATCGTTGTAACGAGTCAGTTTGGCTGCGTGATAACCGCCGACGGTCTTGTGGAAGTAGCTGGATCTCGCCGACGAGAAGCCCGTGACGTCAAGCACTCGGTAATTCGATTTGTCTTTTAGGATCTCTCGGTCGGCGTCAGTCATCCGGAATGCTTCGGTGTTGTCCTGAGGCCGGGTAAAATTCTCACCGTTGACATAACGTGTGTTGATGGAGAAAAGGTCAATGAGCGCCACAGCGCCGATTCCGCATGCCATGACGGTGGGATTGAGTTTTCCCTTAAGATAAAGGAACAATATCGCGGAACCCATGGCTATGAATAGCAACGAACGCAGACAATCGCCACGCACCAAGGACAGGCGTGTCTGTCGGATAGCGTCGACGACGTTGTGGTACGCCGGATTGGCGAATGCTCCCGCGGCCTGAAGCTGTTCGGTTTCCGTCTGGCTGAAAGGCTGTCCGAAGACGGACGGCGATAATGCGCCCACAAGGCACACCAAAGCGCCAAGTCCGACAACAGAGTAAGTCACCCAGGGATTGCGTGTGAAAGCTTTGGGATCCTCTATGAGTTTCTTGACGCACATCACCGCCAGCAGAGGAATCGTGAACTCCACGACCACAAGTATGCTGGACACTGCTCGGAAACGGTTGTACCCGGGGAAATGATCAATCATTATATCTGTCAACCATGCGAAGTTATGTCCCCATGAGAGCATTATTGCGAGAACCGACACAATGAACAGGGCCCATTTCATCGGACCTTCCACCATAAAGAGGGCCAGAACCGCCAGAAGAAGCACGAAAGCGCCCACATAGACAGGACCGTTGGTCATTGGCTGATCGCCGAAATACTGTGGGAACTGGTCCAGAAACTGATATTCTTCGGGCGACAGCGTAAGATCGTTTGCCTTCTTGGTCTGCGCCAGTGATTTCAGAGTAGTTTCTCCGGCCACCGGTTGGATTGTGGCGCCTCCCTTTACGTTGGGGATCAACAATGTCCAGGTTTCGTCCACTCCGTAGCTCCATGCAGTTATTGCCTCACGGTCCATGCCGTCGGTGGCCTGCGAACCTGGCTCGGGACTCAGATCGGTGGCTTTTCCGCGCACGGTCTGCTTGGCGTATTCGTATGTGTTGTACAGGCTGGCTGAATTCGCGGCGACAGCCAGCGCGCCTGCGCCTATCACGCAGACAGTGGCCACAGCCCAGTCCTTGACTTTCTTTTCTTTAATGGCGGTGCAGAGCCATGCCAGCATCATCGCTATTATCACGAAAATAAAATAATAGGACATCTGCGGATGATTGCTCTGGAGCTGCAGCGCGCCGAAAAGCGCCGCCAGAGCCGTGCCTGCGAGATATTTGCGCCGATAGCACAGCGCGATGCCGCCGATCGTAGGAGGAATGTAGGCCAGAGTGACGAACTTCCAGATATGGCCCGCCCCTATGAGGATTATGAAATATGAAGAAAAGCCCCAAGCGATTGCTCCGAACAAAGCGTTGTACCATTTGAACTTAAAGCACAGGCACATGATGAAGAATCCGAACATCATGGCAAACAACAAGTTGGCCGGCGCCGGAAGCCACAGCATATACGCTTTCCCTATGAAGCCCAACACCTTGTTGGCCGGATAGGTCGGAGCGATCTGGAAATTCGGCATACCTCCGAACAAAGAGTTGGTCCAGCGCGTCACGTTGCCGGTCTCGGCCTCATAGGCTTTGGCTTCCTGTCCGTTGGCCACCCCCTGCATGATGTCGTGCTGCTGGAGCACATTGCCCTCGATATCATCGGGAGCGAAGAACACTACAGCCACTACGGCCAGAAGAATCACCGACAGCAGCGGATAAAGATATTTTTTCTTCATTTCTTTATTTCAGCGAAGATTCTCAATCCTCATCAATTTCTATTTGTATCTGGCGGTTCATACTCTGTTCCAGGCTGATCAGAGTCTCGGTCTCGGTAACGCCGGGTATGTGCTGTATCTGGTCGTTAAGAAGCTGCATCAGATGTTGATTGTCGTAAGCGTACACTTTTATCAACATAGAGTAAGGTCCGGTTGTGAAATGGCATTCCACCACTTCAGGGATCTGCTCGAGCTGACGGGCGGCCTCCCTGTAAAGAGAACCTTTCTCCAGCTTGACGCCCACATAGGTGCATGTATTGTAACCCAGCTTGTGGGGATTTACGATGTATCCGCTGCCTATGATCACCTGCATGTCGATCAAACGTTGCAGACGCTGATGTATGGCCGCACGCGACACACCGCATTGCTCGGCGATGTCCTTTGAAGCCATGCGGGCGTTACACATCACTATGTTCAGTATTTTTTTGTCAAGATTGTCGAGTCTTTCCATAAGTCGGTTCGTTTCCAAGGGCCATTGGACTGATATAGATGAAACAGCACCTTGATTTGATACATATTGTCACAATTTTACGCAAAATTACAACAAAGTTAAAAAAGATGCAACTTTTTGCATGCAAATTGCTATAAATGAATCAAAATTGAATCCTTTTTTTGGCAAATTGCGATGTAACGACAGCCGAAAGGGCTCCTATCAGAAGCAATGGAAGGGCGCAGAGCAATATGTCGAAAGCTTTGACAACTACAGGATAAGCCGACATAATGGTCTGTGTGCCGTCGCCTATCTTGATGAATCCGAAATGTTGCTGCAGGAGGCACAGTACGAGTCCGAGCAAAATGCCCGCGATCCCTCCTGTGGCCGTCACCAAAAAACTCTCCCATGCGAACACGGAGCCGATTTTGTTGCGCGACATTCCCATGGCTGCAAGCGTGGTGAGCGAAGCCTCCTTTTCCAGCACAAGCATGGAAAGAGTGGAGATGATGTTGAAACTTGCTATTATCAATATGAATCCCAACAGAAGGAACGACACCCATTTCTCTATCTCTATCATACGGAAGTTCATCTCCTGCTGCCTCAGACGGTCCTTGACGATGAATTTCGGTCCGAGAACTTTCTGCACATCTTCGGCCAATCGCACGGGATCCGCTCCCGGCGCCGCCGACACATGCAGGGTCGAGGCCTCGTCGGCGTCGTACTGGAACATCCGGCGCGCGGTGGGAAGGTCCACCATCACGCGGTTCTCGTCATAGTCGTTCTGCATCGCACGGTATACTCCTGTCACATACAGCGAATCCGTGATGAAACTTGCCGCCGGGTTGGCCAGATTAACTTTCCCTTTACGGCGCGGTGTGAACAGCAACAGGCAGTCCTCGGGAAACGTCGACATCTGCGATGCCACGCCAATGCTTATGGCTGTCTCCGGCATTCCCCGGTCCATACCGCCCTTCAGGTATCGTCCTTCCTTGGGGTCAATAAGTTGGCGTATATGCGTGGTTTTGGCGTAATTTTCGGGATCGACGCCTACCAGAAACACCGGCATCTCGCGGCCGTTGAATATAATCAGCGCGTTGTCCGCAAGTGTTGGTGTTACCACATCAACTCCTTTTATCCTGCCGACGATCGCCGCCACGCTGTCGGCGTCCATGAAAATCTTTCCGGCGGCCGGCTCCACAAGCACATCGGGAGTAAGCGTGTCCAGACGGTCGCCTATCACGCTCTTGAAGCCGTTGAATACCGACAGCACGCATATAATCGCAGCCGTGGCCACCGCCATGCCGATGATCGACACGGCAGCGATGGCCCCGACGGCAGAGTGTGATTTCCTGGACCGCAGATAGCGTCCGGCTATCCGCGCAGGCAGCATGCTCATTCTTGTTCCGGTGTATGTCCCAAGAGTCGGTCAATATTTTCCGCGTAATCCAAAGAGTCGTCCAGATAGAACTGCAGGTCAGGACATTTGCGGAGCGTTTCCTTCACCCTCTGCGCCAGATCATAACGCACTGTCTTGGATTGCCGCTGTATGTTCTCCAGCAGCTCCTTGCTGCGTTCCGGCGGAAATATACTTAGGTACACTTTAGCTATGCTCAGGTCCGGCGACACACGTACGGTACTGACCGATACGAGAGTATTGCCCATCTTGGCTGTCTGTTGACGGAATATCTCGCCCAGGTCCTTCTGAAGGAGGCGGGCTATCTTTGCTTGTCTTTTGCCTTCCATGATAAAATATACATTAGTACTTATAGAACGAAAAGCTGGTCATTATAGTTTGCGGATCAGGGTCAGACCGTCTCGAAGAGGGATAATGACCTTTTCCACGCGCTGATCCATGGCCACCGTGTCGTTGAACGCCCGCACCCCTTGGGTCTGTCTGTCGCGGCTGTAGGCAGGATCGGTCACATGACCGTCCCACAACGTGTTGTCGGCCAAAATGTATCCGCCGTGACGCAACAACGGCATGGCAGATTCATAATATGCGGAGTACTCGCGTTTATCGGCGTCGATGAAGATGAAATCATAATGTTCCGGCTTCATTCCTGACAATATATCCAGCGCCGGGCCGATATGCAATGTGATTTTTCCTGCTATTCCGGCAGGTGCTGACGCAAATCCCCGGAGTATGAAATCCTCCAGTTCGTCATCGGCCTCGATTGTGTCGAGTTTACCGTCGCGCGGCATTCCCTCGGCTATGCAAAGTGCGGAGTATCCAGAGAATGTCCCTAACTCCAGAGCACGCATTGGCCTTATCATCCCTACTATCATCTTGAGCAGGCGCCCCTGCACGGGTCCTGAGCACATACGGCCGTTAAGCAGTCTGAGATTGGTACGTCTGTTCAATTCATAAAGCCATTCCGGTTCGCACGAACTATGCGCTTCGATGTAACGTTCCAGATTCGCATCCATCTGCGGCTATCCGTTTATGAGAGTTTCCACCGCGAGACGATAGCCCCGACGCCCGCATCCCGCTATTACGGCTTTTGCGGCCCGCGCCGTCACCGAGACATGGCGAAACTCTTCGCGCGCATGTATAT
>USIY01000081.1 GCA_900554845.1 uncultured Bacteroidales bacterium
GCGTTGCCGGTCACCATCTCGTTGATCTCGCCACCCTTGATGGTGGAGATAGAGCTGGTGAGGTCGCTCTTCTTGGCCACACCGTAACCAACCACCACCAGTTCATCGAGAGAAGCTGTTGTCTCTGTCATCTCGGCATTGACGGTGCTGTGACCGTTCACTGCGATCTCCATCTCTTTAAAGCCAACATAGTTGAAAACCAGAGTGGCGTTGGGATTCACTTTCGCGAAGCTATAATTTCCGTCGATGTCGGTGACCGCTCCTTGAGTGGTGCCTTTGACGCGGACCGTTGCACCTATCAGAGGCTCACCGTCCGACTTAGACACTACCTGTCCGCCGACAGCTATGTCCTGGGCCATGGCGTAAAGACCGCATATGGCGAGACATAATGTGACTATATATTTTTTCATGATTGATTCGATATAATTTCTATGGGTTATATGAAGTTAAGATCAGTTCTGAGGCACCAGACGCGCGCGCTCCGCATGGGCGTCGAAAATGAATTTATACTTGCCGCCCTTCACGACAGTCGGCTTCGCCCAGTTGTCGGGAACGAAGTTCTTGCGGTAACCCTCGTCGCCCCATTTAGAGAGATCGAAGCTGCCTCCGGCGTTGGGATACATGAAATTGAATTCATCGGCGTCCATGTCGACATACTTATAGTTGAAATAGTCTTCGTCGCTTGCATAATGCGAGGTGGCCGGGATATAATTGCCGTAATACATGAACTTGCTGGGATCGGCTGAATCATCGACACGCCATGCCGTGAAGTTCCACCATCCGTGCGAGTGCCAGTTGTGTAGGATGAAGTTCATTTCCTCACCCGACTCAAGCGACCAGTCCTCGAGAACAAAGATGTTGGGGTTGGCGCTGTCCTGCGTCATGTGGGGCACCGCGTCCGGGTTGTCACCGTTGGGACCTCCCGTAGGACCGAACCACCATTCCTGCCACCAGATATCGCCGTCCTTGGCGGGATCTGTCTCCCACCATGTGTTCAGGTCGTTCTGGCCGTAATGCAGGTGCGACACAGGATTGACGGCTTCGGCCACGGAATAAGTGTTCAACGCATAGGTACGTGTCTTGGTGTTTACATCGATCTTGTAATAAACACCCGCTTGGTTCAGCTTGATGCGGCCCACCTCATCAGGATCGTCGCCCAGCGTATTGTTGTCGTTGGGATCCGGACCGAAACAGATGGGGCCGAAGTCGGTTTTCTGAGCCAGGAAGCAAATTTCCGTGCCGGCCTTCTCATTATAGTAGCGAACGCTGTACTTATATTCTCCTACATGGTCCATAGCGACAGGCACACCGAACACATCGCTGTTGAGGTCGGCGGCTGTCGCAACGTCACAGAGCCAGATAGTGGGGAAGTCGGGCAACTCCGACACCTTTATGATAGAATTGATCTTAGTGGCATGCGCCTCCTCGTTGGCTTCCTTGTCATAAGCAGTGATTGTGGCCTTGAGAGTGGCGGCCTTGTTGGGCAGGTCAATTCGGTCGGAAAACTCCAGAGTAGTGGTACCGTTACCCTCGATGCGACGGGGGAACCCGGAAATGGCGGGAGCGTTTTCCTCCCCGTTGGTGATGTCCACCAGATCAATTTCAGCATAATCCACCACACGGTTGTCCGATACGGCGAACTGCAGGTTGAAATAAGTCTGGGGCTTAAGGATTACGGTAATCTCATTGTCGGGGGCAGCGGTAAAAACGGGAGCGTTGAAATCTCCGTCGAGCGTCACCGTCACCTGCTGTTTGTCCTGACGGCCACCGACATCGGTAGTGATGACGTCGATCACAAAATTGTCGCCGGTTTCGTTTTCCTGGATCTTGAACTCATAATCCAGCTGATAGGAAGTCTGCGGCTCACCATAGATCTCGATCAGATCTATACGTTTTTTGAGCTTTAGCTCGCTGCAGACAAGATCAATTGTACTGATGCCGTCGGCATCGGTGATTTCACCGGATACCCTGATGGTTCTGCCCGCCTCGGTACGCTCGTGGATCTGAGTGAGCGTCAGCGACGGAGCCTTGCCATCGACATCTTTCCAATCATCGCTGCTACAGGCTGTAAGTCCTGCGATCACGGTCAGCGCCATCGCCGCCGGGAAACATTTTGAAATTAGATTCATGCGATTCTAAGGTTTTGTTATTGTTGTTGTTAACTTTCTCTCCAAATATGTTGTTTCCGGGATTACAAGCATCGGTAGTCACTGCTTACAACCCGCGGTGAAACTGTTTTCTTCACGGCATTCGTTCATGGCATGGAATTAAATTATCCGGTGCAAAATTATGAATTGTAAAGGGTCCATGGTTGAAATAATCCGTCAATTTTATTCATAAATCATTCAAATTGAAATTTTGCTGACATAAATAAGTCTTTTTATCAAAATAATAGTTAACTTTGAAAAGTAAATCAAGATAATACAGTCAACCTTAAAAAACGCATGAAACGACTGAGTTTGACGATGCTTCTCACGGTGTGTTCCGCAATACTAAGTATGTCGCAGACATCACCGGTCACTCCAGACATAAGGCTTCGAGTCCTTGCAGTAAACCGAGGTCTGAGCAACAACCATGTGCTTGGAATAACCCAAGACAAAAACGGATTCATCTGGATAGCGACCGATGAAGGACTCAACCGGTTTGACGGCTATTCATTCAAGACATATTATAAGGAAGAGAAATCCTCCGGATCAGGATTGACAGGCAATGAACTGAACTGGGTAATGGACGATCCGAAGCGGCCGGTGATATGGATAGCGACACAGCGTGCGGGACTTGATGTCTACAATTACAAAGACGATACGTTCAGTGCGTATCGCCACGAGGATGGCAATCCCAAAAGCCTGATAACTGATGATGTCACATCTATAGCCGCCGCTGCCGACGGGGGAATATGGATAACCACATACTGGAAGGGCATAGACCATCTTGATCCAGAGACAGGAGAGTTCACTCACTATAATTCCAACACGGTAAAAGGTATGCCGGACGCATCGGTGTTGCGCGCAGTCGACAGCGGTGACGGTTTCCTCTATGCCGTGCACGAGCACAACGGATTCACGATAATCGACATAGCGCATAGGACGGCAAGGAATTTCATGCCTCAATCCGGTGTCCCCAACACAATTCCAACCGCGGATCTGCAATGTGTCTACATAGACAGCATGAACAACATTTGGATCGGGGGTTCCGGTGGACTGATATTGTTCAATAGAGATGACAATTCATTCACGGACCTCAGCGAATGGTATCCTGAACTTCAGTTCCCGGTATTTGATATTCAACAATTTGACGACGGACACCTCTGGTTGGCCATGGAGCGTGGCGGAATGGCATATCTCAAAATGGAAAGCGGGAATTTTTCGGGACCGGAGCATGCTGAATTGGTGTCGATCAATGGAACGAAAGGAGGCCTTATCAGTCCGTCGATTCGGTGCTTGTTTCAGGACAATCATTCCAATATATGGGCCGGAACATGGGGGAGCGGCGTCAATCTTCTAAGAAAGGATATTCCTCCTTTCCAGGCCAATTCTATAAACCGTCTTCTTGAAAACAGAGGCAACAAATCAAAAACGAGTCTTTTCGCCATATTGATAGACAGCCAAGACAACTTTTGGTCAGGATGGGACTACGGAGGTCTTGACATGTATGACTCCCGTCATAATTTCAAATCCTATACACGCAATGACGGTTTGCCGGGCGACATAGTCCAGACCGCTTGGGAGGCGCCTGACGGCAAACTGTGGTTCGGATTATTCCATGCCGGAGCAGCAATATACGATCCTATGACAAAGACTTTCAAAAGTGTTTTTCCTGCTGGGAGCCGCGAGGATATAAGGGATTTCGCGGGACTTTCCGACGGGAGCGTTGCCATAGCCTCAAGCAGAGGAATCTGGATATGGCGTCCGGACAGCCCGGGCCCTGAGGGACCCATTTTGGCCGGAAACGGATTGATACGTAAAATATACCCAATAAGTAAAAACCGGATTCTTCTCGGGACTTTCGGCGCGGGTCTGATAATAACGGATGAAAAATTTAATCCGGTACGCTATTTGATGGTTACCGACGGTTTCCCGTCAAATACAGTGAACGACATATTCCGCAGCCGTAACGGGAATATCTGGGTGGCGACGGGGGAAGGCCTGGTGATGTTTCCGGATATATTTGGCGCTCCCGACAAATATACAGTCATCAACAAGGCGTCGGGAATGGACAACTCCCATGTGCAGGCCATCGCACAGGACCGCAGCGGAAACATATGGGTGTCCACAAACGGAGGCATCAGCTGCATCAAGGGAGATGAAGTGCTGAATTACAGTCACCGCGACCATGTGCCGTTGGGCAACTTTCTGTCGCACAGTGTTGACATAGACAAGCAAGGTAATTTATACTTTGGATCAATAAGCGGTTTGTGCGCATTCAATCCTATAAAAATTCTTGAGAAGACTCCCGCTCCTTCGGTAATTTTGGAAGAGGTTTCGGTGCTGGAACATTCCGGCAACACATCCGGCAACAGAAAGATATTTCAGGTGACAGGTAAAGAAAAACTGTCGCTGAGACCCGGCCAAAACAGTTTTGAGATATCGTTCACAACAGGAAATTTCGCCAATGCAGACGAGGTGGAGTATGCATATATGCTGGATGGCATCGACGACGACTGGACGATATTGGAAAATGGAAATGTGGCGATGTTCAGGGATTTGCCTTCAGGGACATTCACTTTCATGATTAAAGCGCGTCTGAGGAACCATGAATGGGGTGAGGTATCGGAAATCAAGATGATTCTGCCTCCACCGTTCTGGCTCTCATGGTGGGCGGTTACGATCTATATTGTTTTCGCTATAATGATAACGGTGTTTGTGCTGTATCTGTATTACCGGCGTGTCAACGCTGAAGCACAACTTCATTCCGAGAAGGAACAACATAAGCATGAACAGGAGCTGAATGACGAAAGACTACGGTTCTATACCAATATCACTCATGAATTGCGAACACCTTTGTCTTTGGTGGTGGGACCTCTGGAGGACCTGTCAAAGAACCCAAAAATTCCAGAAAAGGAGCACAAGAGCATAGAGATGGTGCACCGTAATGCAGTCCGACTGCTCGATCTTGTGAACAGAATCCTGGAGTTCCGCAAGACCGAGACTCAAAACCGTCGTTTGTGCGTAAGCCATGGAAATATTGCCGCCACCGTCTATGAAGTGGCTCTTAAATATAAGGAATTGAACCGGAATTCGGCCCTTAAAGTGAATATCACGACGGACTCCGGCAATATGACCGCATTGTTCGACAAGGATGTCATAACGGTCATTCTCGACAATCTGATTTCAAATGCTGTGAAGTATACTGAAAAAGGTAAAATAGATGTAAGTTGCAACCGTATAGGAGACAACATCGTTCTAAAAGTTTCAGATACGGGACGAGGTATAAGCGCCGATTCCATCGGACATATATTCGAACGATATTATCAAGAACGGGGTCCGCATCAGGCTGCGGGGTCAGGCATAGGCCTTTCGTTGGTGAATAATGTTGTGAAACTTCATCATGGAGAAATCTCAGTGGAAAGTGAACCCGGTCGGGGAACCGCATTTACGGTAACGATTCCCGCGGAAGGCTCGTATCCGGAGGCACTTCATACGGAAGAAGACACAAGAGAGGAGAAGACCGATATGTCGGAGATGACGGACCACCTTGTTAAAGCCGACGACAAACCCGTGATATTGGTAGTTGAGGACAACGAGGACATACGCGATTACATAAAGCAATCTTTCACAGATTTGTACGATGTTCATTGCGCTCAATACGGCGAGGAAGGATTAAGAAAAGCCTATGAACATATCCCGTCGATTATAGTGAGCGATATAATGATGCCCGTTATGGACGGAGTAGAGATGACCCGCAGGCTGAAAGGAGACATTCGCACGAGCCATATTCCTATTATTCTTCTCACCGCCAAAGTGAATGAATCGGACCGCACGGAAGGTTATGACAGCGGTGCGGACAGCTATCTGACAAAGCCTTTCAGTTCGTCGCTGTTGCAAAGCCGTATCAACAATCTGCTGCTGCAGCGCATGAAGCTTGCAGCATCCTTTGCCTCCATAGGTGTCACCGAAGTCCGGAGTACAGATGCTGGGACAAAAGAGGAAGAATCCGCTGAAGAAAAGCGTAAGACATATATGAAGAAACTCGGCAAACTGGACCGCGCATTCATTGAAAAACTTGACAGGACAATAACCGATTCTCTTGCCACGGAGACCGTTGACGTGACATTCATATCCGGTGCAATGTGCATGAGCGCGTCAACACTCTATCGAAAGGTCAAAGCCATAACCGGATTGTCGCCAAATGAATATATCCGGAAAACAAAGATGCGCATAGCTGCCTCACTGGTCAAGGAAGGAGAGTTGACTATGTCTGAAATTGCGTTCAAAGTGGGCATCAACTCCCTTGCCTATTTCCGACAATGTTTCCGAGAGGAATACGGCGTTCTTCCTTCAGAGTACGCAAACACATTGTCATAAATCAAGGACAAAAAAAAGGCGGACACTTATTCGATGTCCGCCCTTTATTATTATATTATTTCGTACTATTCGATTACATCATGCCGCCCATTCCTCCCATACCGGGTGCGGGAGCGGGCATGGCGGGAGTTTCCTCCTTCTTGTCGGCGATAACACATTCCGTTGTCAGGAACATGCCTGCTATGCTTGCTGCGTTTTCCAGAGCCACACGAGTAACTTTGGCAGGATCGATCACGCCGGTCTCCAGGAAATTCTCGAAAGAGTCGGTGCGGGCGTTGAAACCGTAGTCACCTTTGCCTTCACGTACTTTCTGGAGAATAACGGCACCTTCCACACCGGCGTTCTCCATGATCTGACGCATCGGTTCCTCGATGGCACGACGGATAATGGCTATACCTGTATTCTCATCATCGTTGTCTCCCTTCAGCTCGTCCAGAGCCTCGCAGCAACGAATGTAAGCCACACCACCGCCGGGCACAATGCCTTCGGCAATAGCTGCTCGAGTGGCGCTAAGAGCGTCGTCAACGCGGTCTTTCTTTTCCTTCATCTCCACCTCAGAGGGAGCGCCGATGTAAAGAACGGCGACTCCGCCGGCGAGTTTTGCCAGACGTTCCTGAAGTTTTTCCTTGTCATAGTTGCTGGTGGTCGTCTCGATCTGCGCCTTGATCTGACCTACGCGTGAAGCGATCGCTTCGCTTGAACCGGCACCGTTGACGATGGTTGTATTGTCCTTGTTGACGGTAACCTTCTCGGCAGTGCCAAGATCGTTGATCGTTGCCTGAGCCAGCTGCATGCCCTTCACTTCGCTGATGACGGTACCGTTTGTAAGAACGGCGATGTCCTCGAGCATCTCCTTGCGGCGGTCGCCGAAACCGGGAGCCTTGACAGCACAGATCTTCAACGATCCGCGGAGACGGTTAACCACCAAAGTGGCCAGAGCCTCGTTGTCAACATCCTCGGCAATGATCAGCATCGGACGTCCTGACTGCGCCACAGCCTCCAGAACAGGAAGCATATCCTTCAGATTCGAAATTTTCTTATCGTAGAGAAGAATGTAAGGGTTCTCCATCTCGCACTCCATTTTGTCGGAGTTGGTTACGAAATAGGGACTGATATAACCGCGGTCGAACTGCATACCCTCTACAACCTCGACAGTAGTCTCGGTTCCCTTGGCTTCCTCGACTGTGATGACGCCCTCTTTCTTAACCTTTCTCATAGCCTCGGCGATCAGATGGCCTATTTCCTCGTCGTTATTGGCCGATATACGGGCAACATCCTCAATTTTCTTGAAATCATCGCCCACCTCGACGCTCTGGGCCTTGATATTCTCCACAACTTTGGAAACAGCCTTGTCGATACCGCGCTTCAGATCCATAGGATTTGCACCGGCGGCTACGTTCTTAAGGCCAACGTTCACGATGGCCTGTGCAAGAACGGTTGCGGTAGTGGTGCCGTCACCTGCCTGGTCGCCAGTCTTGGAAGCCACTTCCTTTACAAGCTGGGCGCCCATGTTCTGGAAAGGATCTTCCAGCTCTATTTCTCGCGCTACGGTAACACCATCCTTCGTGATGTGGGGCGCACCATATTTCTTCTCAATAATTACGTTACGGCCTTTGGGACCCAACGTTACCTTTACGGCGTCGGCAAGTGCGTCAACACCATTTTTGAGCTCTTCGCGAGCCTTTATATTGAATTTAATTTCTTTTGCCATTGTTTCAATAAATTACATTGATTGTCTTTGTGTTACATCAGGATGTCAGTCTGCCAATACAGCAAGCACATCGCTTTGGCGCATCATCAGATATTTCACGCCCTCCAGTTCAATCTCGGTTCCGGCATATTTGCCGAACAGGACCTTGTCGCCCTCTTTAAGAACCATTGGATCGTCCTTAGTGCCCTGGCCTACAGCAAGCACTGTGCCACGGAGTGGTTTTTCCTTTGCAGAATCAGGAATGATAATTCCTCCTAATGTTGTTTCCTCTGCCGCGGTGGGCTCAATAAGCACGCGGTCAGCAAGCGGTTTAATATTCATAATTTTTGATATTTGTTTGTTCAATACTTCGGTTATTTTTTGAGAGTTTGTTAACGGCTCCGAGGAGCCAAGTGT
>USIY01000082.1 GCA_900554845.1 uncultured Bacteroidales bacterium
TAAGGAAACCATCGCCCAGCTCACCGAGAAACTGCAGAGCGCCGAAGCCCAGGCAGCTTTAGCAGAGGCAGAAGCCGAACGCTACAAAGAGGACAACCGTCGTCTCAACGACCGCATAGCCGAGCTGCAAGAGCGCCTGCGTAACGCCGCCTCGTCTTCAGCATCCACAGCTCCTAAACCCCAGCCGAAACCTCAGCCCCGACAGGACGAAATTCTGCACGTGATTTATCTGGGACGAGCCAATTCACGGGGTATCTTTGTCCGTGCCGACCGCAATTACAGTGCAGGAAACACTGTTTACCGCCTCAACACTGAGGACGGTCTGACAGGTTCGTTTGAATACGTGGACAATCCTGCCATGAACAGCAACGCTTTGGAACATCCCAAAGAGATTCTGTCCGGAGGTTGCACAGCCGACGATATTGAGGATACAATCGGAGCAACCGGCATTGTCACCGAAAGCAGAGGCACCGCAATATTCGAAAACGGCTATTGGAAAGTTCTGCGTAAATCACGCATACGTTTCAAGTAACCCCCTCCTCTCTCCATGCATACGTTCTTCCGGAATAAAATTTTCTTGGCGGCAATATTGCTATTGCCGCTATTTTCATGCCGAGATGAGCAACAATTGCCCGCTGAAACCAAGCGTCTGCTGGTTAAGCTTGACGATGCCGTGGAAAGCCATTCATCCAACGTACGCAAAAAGTCGGACAGTCTAAAGCGCATGACAATCGTCACGGACGCCGAGCCAGGTAAGGAACGTTACGAAGCCAGCCTTGATATGCGGGCCCTCTATATGACGTTCGATCTTGATTCGGCCATCCATTACGGGCGTCTCGCTTGTCAGGAAGCCGATCGCATGCAGGACAGGGAGCTGATGTCGTTGTCGCGTCTGAATCTGGCGCGGCTTTATGTGTCAAGAGGAAATCTTCAGGATGCTTTGCCGCTGGTATTCGAAGCCGAAACCGACACGACTATAATGTCTGTGAGGGATTGCTATTTACGCGTCATGGCCGATATCGACCAAGTCTCAGGCAGATCACCGCTAAAGCATTACAAAGAGATGATGCAGATTCTGCATCCGGAAGACGAGGGGTGGTGGTACTATCGGTTCCAACTCTTGATGACCACCGGCCATTATGCTGCCGCGGATTCATTGCTGCAGACCGTTCGCCCGGCAAGCAACGCTTCGGATCGTGACAATGCGATTTTCAATGTTCTCAGCAGCGAAGTGCACCTCGCCTTGGGAGACACTCTAAAAGCCGTGAACGAACTGATCAGAAGCTCTCTGCACGATATGGCGGTGCCGGTGCGCGACTATAAATCTCTTTACAGATTGTCAACCCTTCTTTTCAACATGGGCGAAACACAAAGGGCTTATCGGTACATCAGCATGGCAGTCCGCGACGCAGAGGCTTCTAAAGTTGCCGCCAACAGATTGGAAATCAACAGGCTCATGCCTGATATCCTGACCGCTTATGGAAATAAAGTACACTCTGAGAAACTCATACATCGGTACTTGTTCACAGGTATCGCGGTCCTCTCCCTGATATTGATGTTGGCTTTGGTGTTCGTTATCAAGCAACGTAACAAACTGAAACGAATTTCACTAAGCGAACGCTATCTGAACAAAAGACTAAAATCCACCAACGAAGAATTACGCTTGCTCAACAACCAGCTCGAGGAAAGCAATAAGGTACGCGACGCCTACCTTCTGCAATATATCAGGCTTTCCTCTGAATTCGTTCATGATATAGAGCAACTGAAAATAGGAGTCTCAACCTCTTTCCACAACAAGGGAATCGAAGGAGTCAACAAGTTTTTGGCCAAGATTGACGACCGTAAAGAGACACGCCGGTTCCACACCAATTTCGACAATACATTTCTGGCGCTATATCCTGATTTTGTCAACAATGTAAATTCATTGCTTAATCCAGATTGCCAACAGTCTTTGAACAGAGACGGATCAATGACGACCGAGTTACGGGTCATTGCTTTAATCTACCTTGGAATTACCGATTCCGACAGCATCGCACGGTTCCTCAGGAAATCAGTTTCCACAATCTACAACTGCCGCGTACGCATCCGCAACGGTGCCATTGACGGCAGAACCGGTTTCACTTCTCGCCTGCATGACATAATGTAAGGTAATATTTCACTACTATCTTTCTTTTACCTAAACATTTTTATCTGCTGATTATTTGGCAGTTGAATTATATAATCAACTACTAAATAACTCCTGTTTGCGTCATCGGGGAATTTTTGCCATAATTTTGCAACCGAAAGAAGAAATTATCCCAATAACGTTTCAACAACCTTTATTTTAAACGACCTTTATTTTAAATCTCTTTCACTATTAAATCCGTTCCGTGTTAGAGTTAATGTTAATGATTGTGTTATATGTTGGATACGCCCATGGATGGATATGACGGACTTCGTGACGAAGTGAACAAGATCCATCTGGCAAAGATATTTATAAAGTTTCTTGGTTAAAGTCTTATCAAATCAGTTATCCTGATTTTATAAAAAGGTTGCCGTGGGGCAACCTTTTTTTATTACCGCGGCAAATTTGCATCTAAAATTACACATAACCGATATTTTTCCGTTAAAGAGACATGGATGTGTCGATAATATATGTAAACTACAGAACCTCCGGTTTGATCGCCGATTCGCTCCGCAGCGTGCGTGCGTTGACGCAAGGCGTCTCATATGAGGTCATTGTCGTGGACAACAATACTGAAAAAAGTCTTCCGGCCGAATTCGGAGCATTATTCCCGGACATAGACATCAAATATGTGATGCTGGATGAAAATGTTGGATTCGGGCGTGCGAACAACGAAGGGTTTAAAATTGCCGAAGGGCGTAACCTGTTTTGTCTGAATCCTGATACAATCCTGCTGAATAACGCCATAAAAATACTGTCCGATTATCTTGACGCACATTCCGACACGGGCATTGTGGGAGGCAATCTGTTGGACGCCCGCATGTCTCACGCTCTTTCCTATCGTCGTTTTCTTCCTGGAGTTCGTTGGGAAATCAACGAACTTCTGCATATGATGCCGGAAAAAGCCATATACGGCATCAACTCCAAATACAACCATTCCGACAAACCTATTGACGTGGGATACATTACGGGGGCAGACCTGATGATCCGAGCCAAAATAGCTCTTGAAGTACAAGGATTCCATAAAGACTTCTTCATGTATTTTGAAGAAACAGATTTATGTCACCGTGTACACAAGGCCGGTTACCGCGTGGTCAATGTGCCGCAGGCCAGAATCCAGCATCTTGAAGGCCGAAGTTACGATGACAACGGCTTCAATCCCTCTCGTCTTGAACGTAACGAGAAAAGCCGGCTGACTTATTACAAGCTTAACCGTTCCATGTTCATAACGTATGCGGCCAATATGATCTACGGCGTCTTTCTCCTCACACGTGTGCTCCTGAAAAGATCTGAATCTTATAAATACCGACTTAGAGTGTGTTTACTTTTAAACCGAATTAACAGTAAAGAGAGAGAGAAAAGAAATTCTTGATTTCATCACGAAGGGTCTTTTCGGCGCTTTCAGCCAAGTTTCATCGGTCATGATGCCCGCATCATTCCCTCTTCAACTTGCTGAAATCCCTCGAAAATCCCCTTTCGTGCTAAAATCATTTAAAAGTAAACACACTCTTAAACTGCTGAAAGAACTATAGTCATCCGATATCATTTCCCTTCTTTCGCAATATTCGACTGGATTTCCATATACTGCGTAGGCGTCTTGCCGTAAAAATCCTTGAACACCGTCGAGAAATGAGAAGCGTTGGCAAATCCCACCGCATACGCCACCTCGGCGACCGTCAGATTGTTTTCCGTCAAAAGGCTCGCGGCCTGCCTCATACGAATGCTACGGATAAAGTCCCTGGCCGACAGGTTGGTCAGTTCCTTCAGTTTCCTGTGCAGATGCGCGCGGCTCATCCCTACGGTCTCCGCAAGCATCTCTACCGAAAACTCGGAATTGCCCAGATTCTTGTTGATTGTTTCCATTATACGTTTCATCAACACCTCGTCGGCCGATTTCAATACGATTTTCTGTATCTTGTCCTCCTGCTCCTGATTGCCGCTGAATTTCACTTTCAACAAATGCCTGTTCCCAAGGACAGTCTGTATCGTAGACAGCAGAACCTCGGAGCTTACAGGCTTTACAAGACAATTGTCGGCGCCGCTCTCTATGGCTTCCTTAACGTTTCTTGCTTCCGACTTCGCACTGAGCAATATCACAGGGATATGGTTCAACTGCGCGTTGCGTTTCAGTTTGCGGGTAAAATCCACTCCGTCGGTTCCCTCCATGATTACAGCGGAGACAATCGCATCCGGAAGAGGATTCATGATCAATATTTCGCCGTAAGCCTGGTCGGCATTGGAAAAGGCCGCCACATTACGATAATGGGACTGTAATACATGCAGCATATACTCCCGGAACTCATCGTCTTGTTCCACAATCACCACTTTACTGTTCTGCCGGTCCCCGTGGCTTTCGGCAAGTGCGTTCCAATCTATCTCCATCACAGGTTGTCCTTCTCTCTCGTTGACGGTCTTTTCCGGTTTGAATCCAGGATAATCCACCAGATTGTTGGTAAGTTCCATCACGCGAAGGGCATTGTTGTAGATAAGCGTATAAGTCTGCTTCACGGTGTCGTCCTGACACTTGGAAATCAATTTTCGCATCGGATCCACTATCAGAGTCATCGGTGTTCGGAGTGAATGGGAAAAATCGGTGAATATCTTCAGCTTTGCCTCCGCCATCTCCTCGGCGTGCTGCTGACGGACTATCTCCATTTTTGCACGTCGGTGCTGTCTCGCAATGTACCAAGCCAGGACGCAGAGCGACAACAACATCAACCAATACACTATCTTCATAGGCCAGGACAGATACCATGGAGGAAGAATCACTATCCTCAGTTTCCTGACATCGGAAGGATTCGACGCCACACGCAGGCTGAACTCATAGGTCCCCGGCGCAAGATTATAGAATGTGACCATATTCTGGCCCGGTTCCATCCTTATCCACTTGTCGCCTCCGCTTAGATTATATTCAAACACTACTTTGGAAGGATTGTCATAAGTCAAAGTGGAAAAGAATATTCTGATTGAGTTCTCGTCGCTGGCAAGCTCAATACGGTCATTCTGACCGCAATTCGCCCTGATCACTTCGTAAGTGCCCTCTTTACCGTTGCCCCATGCGCGATACGCGCCGAATTCCGTTATTACAGGCGTGTACCTTTCGTCCGCCCATTCGAAATCATTCGGATGGAAACCGGTGACACCCCGGTTCCCTCCGAAAAAGATAGTGCCCCGGTCATCCTTGAAGTAGGCTCCATGAGTAAACTCGTTGCCTTGCAATCCATCACCGGCGTCGAAGACATACACTTTTCCTTCCGAGGGCTTAAAGCTTGCGATTCCATGGTATGTGCTTAACCAGATGTCACCCTGCGAATCCTGACACAATCCCGAAATCATATTGCTCGGCAATCCGTCGGAGGTTGTGTAGAGCTGCATTTTGCCATTTCCTTTTTCATAGTGATATAGGCCGGAAGAAGTGCCCATCCAGATTCCATGATCTTTGTCTTCCATTAGGGAATATCCCACCACACTCTCCACTAAATTGAGTTTTCCGTCTGTCCTCACAAACCTGTGCTTAACCGTATCATAACAGCTTATTCCATTATAATGAGCCACCCACAGCTCACCTTTATCCGTCATCATCAAATAGTTGACACAGTTCAGCACATTCGACGCGTCCGAAATATTACGGCAATTTTCGCTCTTGAGACAGTCGGTCACTGTATGCGTCACGGGGTCGAAGCTTTCCAGTCCTCTGTCAAGCGATCCTATATATATGGTTCCGTCCGGCCCCTGGACCATACAAGTGATTTTTCGGTCGCTGAGTTCGGGAACTCCCCTCCATGCGCCGTTCTCCAGAACATAAGCACCTTTGGGATAAGTTCCTGCCCACAGCTTGTCGTCGGAATCCCGCATCAGACACATCACAGTGGAAGGCATGGGCATGAATGCGAGTCTATGTCCCTCTCTGTCCACATGGTAAACACCTTCGTTGTCACAGCTTATCCATAACGACTGGTCCTTGTCTCCGAGGATGGCCATAACGCAGTTGTCACCTATAGGATTATTGCCGTACAATATTTTTCCGAAGGTGTTGAACTTGTACCTCTTACGGGGCACGCATACCACCCCTCTCTGGTAAAGGCCAAGCCACAGGTTGCCGTCCCGGTCCTTAAGAATCGGAAGCACTTTCAGCTGTCGGCCGCCATCGGGGGCGGAAGGAATCTCCAAATTCCTGGATACTCTCCCGTTTTCATATACCTGCACGCCGTTTCCATCGGTCCCTACGAGAATCCTGCCTTCATAATTAACCATAGTCACCACACGGTCGGTACGCGGCAAGTCGCTGGGAACAGTCTCAAACCGTTCCGTCTTTCGGTTGTAACGGCATATGCCGCCATCCAATGTCCCCACTAATATCTCCCCGCGCTCACTCTCAATAAAGCACTGCACCACGTTGCCGGGAATTTCAGGCATCCTATAACAACGCACTTTGCCGCTGCTGGGATAATAACGGCTCAGACCCCGGTTCTCAGTCCCTATCCATACAACATGCGAACTGTCTTCATAGATGCTGCTAACAAGGTCCGATCCTACAAGTTTGCTCAGCTTCTCTATGCCGCGCGCTTCGTTTTTCTCAACGTCATAAGACAATATTCCGGCGCCGGCGGTGGCGATCCATATTTCTCCCGATGACAATTCACATATATCATAGACATGCGACATCACTTCCTTCCCTCCCACATACATGGGAATTTTACTGAAGGAATCAGTCCGGGGATCATATTCCATAAGTCCGTTTATACAACCGACGCGTATTCTGCCGTCGGACGATTCGTGCACCGTCCTGACATAACTGCTCAACAAAGAAGAACCCTCATTTCCCTTGTAATAGGTTCTAAAACGTGTGCCGTCAAACAAATTCAGGCCATTTTCCGTCGCTATCCATATATAGCCCTTTGAATCCTGCACAATTTTATTGACCAGCGATGAGGAAAGTTGTCCGTTCGACGCATCTGTGGAGAACAGACGCACGTCCTGAGCACCGACTGCCATCGCATGCACAAGAATCAAACTTGTCAGAAGAAAAATTTTGAGTGGTTTCATGTCTTTATGGAGGGTTAACTGCCGCAAATTTAGTTAAAAAGTGTAATATGCACAAAATGCAACCAGTAAAAAAGCTGTTTTTATGCTTTATAACATAAATGTGACATTTTTGAATACATATGCGACATTCAAAATGTTAAAAGCGACATATAATTGCAAATATGTTACACAATAATTGCACTTATATGGAATTTAAAAACTAATTTTGCAGTCGAAATTCAACAAATCTTAACATTCTGACCGAAACTCCTTGCCGGCTCGCCGGCCTCTACATATACCGTCAAAACTCCCCGCCTCGCGTTGTGTAAAGTGACCAACATAACATTAAAACTTCAACAATAATAACTTTTTTCATGAGAAACTCTGATTTCAATCTGCGACTATTGGCAGTGCTCCTTATAGGATTGCTTACGCCAATATGGACGTACGCTCAGAACCTCACGGTTACGGGAACAGTCCTCGATGAAGCCGGAGAGCCGATGATAGGCGCTACGGTCCTTCAGAAAAACTCTACCAACGGCACGTCGACCGATCTGGACGGAAAGTTCAAGCTCAATGTGCCATCCAAGGCAAAACTGGTCTTCTCTTATGTAGGCTACCAGCAAAAAGAGGTGGCAGTCAACGGCCAGACCACTCTTAACGTCACCCTCGTTCCAAGCGATGACATGCTTGATGAACTTGTGGTTGTCGGTTACGGTCAAATGAAAAAGAGCGACATGACGGGTTCGGTCGTGTCCGTAGGGGAAGACGCTGTTAAAAAGTCGATCAGCACCAGCATCGACCAGGTGCTCCAGGGTCGCGCGGCAGGTGTGCAGATCCAGGCCAACTCCGGTACGCCTGGCGCCTCGACATCTATACGCATCCGTGGTGTCAACTCTCTGAACGCCACTAACCAGCCTATCTTCGTGATCGACGGCGTCGTGATCGACTCTACTTCCGACAGCGAGTCGAGCAACCCCCTGTCGAGCATCAACCCCTCCGATATCGTGTCGATGGACATCCTGAAGGATGCATCCGCAACCGCCATCTACGGTAGCCGTGCGTCAAACGGTGTTATCATGATCACCACAAAACGAGGAAAAAGCGGAGACGCTACCGTCACCTACGACATGTACCTCGGCTGGCAGGAGATGCCCAAACAGTACGACATGCTCAACCTGCGTGAATTCGCCGAGCATTATAACTATCTCGCCAATGAGAAGCACCTGATGGATCCTTCCAACGCATATTTACGTCCCGACCTCCTGGGAGAAGGAACGAACTGGCAGGACGAGCTGTTCCATAAGGCATTCATGCAGAACTACAACGTTTCTGTCACCGGCGGCTCCGAGAAAGTCACCTATGCATTCTCCGG
>USIY01000083.1 GCA_900554845.1 uncultured Bacteroidales bacterium
GGTGATTCCAAGGCGTAGTCGCTGATGATAGCCGGGCAGTTCGTGATGTGCGGCGAGCAATACGCCGAACTTTGCCGTGTGACCGGAGACACCGCCGAGGCGGACCGCGCCATGAAACATGTGGCTGAAATGGCGGAGGCTGTCAAAAAGTCGGGCTGGGACGGCGAATGGTTCCTTCGGGCATACGATTATTTCGGACGTCCTGTTGGATCTAAAGAGAATAAGGAGGGCAAGATATTCATCGAGTCGCAGGGTTGGTGCTCGATGGCCAAGATCGGTCTGGAGGAAGGTCTTGTGCAGAAGTCTCTGGATTCCGTCAAGAAATACCTCGACTCCCCCAACGGCATTGTCCTCAACAATCCGGCATTCACCGAATATGTACCCGAATATGGCGAGATTTCGAGTTATCCCCCCGGTTACAAGGAAAACGCCGGCATATTCGCCCATAACAATCCCTGGATAATAGTGGCCGAAACCATTGTCGGAAACGGTAACAGAGCTTGGGATTACTATACGAAAATCGCGCCTGCATGGGTGGAGGAACACAGCGACCTTCATAAAGTGGAGCCGTATGTCTATAGCCAGATGACCGCGGGCAAAGACGCTCCGAATCCCGGGCAGGCTAAAAATTCATGGCTGACCGGCACCGCCGCATGGAATTGGCTGACAGTCTCTCAATACATTCTCGGTATACAGCCGGATTTCAACGGATTGCGCATCGATCCTTGTATTCCGTCCGACATGTCGGGATTCGAAGCGGACCGAGAGTTCCGCGGTGCACGCTACCGCATACGTGTGATGAATCCCGCAGGCGTATGCAAAGGTGTAAAATCGATAAGCCTTAACGGCGAACCGGTTTCCGGCAACGTCCTCCCCATCTGTCCGGAAGGATCCGTCAACGATGTGGACGTAATCCTGGGATAAAAGAGAAATACATTTGGCGTGGGTCATGGAAATCAGCTCGAGCTGATTTCCATGACCCACGCTATGTAAGATCGGTTATAGTAGCTTTTTTAGCTATGATAGCTATGCCGCTTATGCGTAGTTTCGCTATTTTTATTATATTTGCAGAATCATTATGATTGCACTTACCATGAACGACAATAACCATATTCTTGAAGTAGCAGGCAGATTCAACACCGATGGTAATACAGTGAAGGCTGAACCGTTGGGCAACGGCCTTATCAACGACACATATATCGTCAAAACCGACAATGACAAAAGATACGTCCTGCAAAGGATCAACACGGATATATTCCGTGATCCTGCGTTGCTGCAGAGAAATCTTATATTAATTACCGACCATATACGCAGAATACTTCAGAAACAAGGTTGCAAAGACATCGGGAGACGTGTTTTAACTCCTGTCGAGACGAAAGATGATCATGAATTGTACGTCAAATCAGGAGATGAGGCATGGCGAATGACCGAATACATCGAGGGATCTCATACTGAAGAGAATCTTACCCCTCGTATGGCTGCGTGCGTCGGTGAAGCATTCGCCAATTTCCACTCATATTTCGCTACGGAAGAGGCGCCGGAGATAAGCGAGACAATTCCCGATTTTCATAACATTGCCTTCCGGTTACAGCAATTGCGTGACGCCGTCAGGACTGATCAAGCCGGACGTCTTTCCGAAGTGAAAGACATGGTGGATTATCTTCTGTCAAGAGAGGAAGAGATGCTTAGGCATGAACTGTTGCACCGGCAAAACAAACTGCCTAAGAGAACGGCGCATTGCGATACTAAGGTGAACAACATTCTCTTTGACTCCGACGGATCCATACTCTGCGTGATTGACCTTGACACCGTTATGCCAGGATTTGTGCTGTCGGATTTCGGCGACTTTATCCGTACGGGCGCCAACACTGGAAAAGAAGATGACGAGAATCTCGATAATGTAGGAGTTGACATGGTGATATTCCGCGCTTTCGCGGAAGCCTATGTGCGCAACGCAAAATTTCTTACAACTGAGGAAAAAAGGCTTCTGCCGTTCGGAGCCCGGTTGCTCACCTATATGCAGACGGTCCGTTTCCTTACCGACTATATCAACGGAGACATCTACTATAAAACACAATATCCAAAACACAATCTTGTCCGTACGCGCGCGCAGCTCAAGCTGCTGCATGATATCGACGCACATATGGACGAGATGGAACAATTCATAACTAATATATCATGAACAAACTTCTTAAAAGCATCACGGCGGCATGCCTGTTTGCCATGGTTCCTGCCGTCATGTCGGCCGAGATTATCAAAACCGAAGTAAAGCCGCGTCCTGCGGGTGCCACCGACATGATCGGATTTCACACTGAGCCGATGGATTCAGTCCGCGTCGGTTTCATCGGAATGGGCATGCGCGGCCCTGGAGCCGTCTATCGTTTCGCAAACATTGACAGGACGTCAGTCAAGGCAATCTGCGACAAACACCCCGACCGTCTGGCAAAACCTCAGAAATATTTAAAGGAAGCGGGACGTCCCGCCGCTGAAGAATATGTAGGGGATGACGCATGGAAGCGTCTTTGCGAACGCCCTGACATTGATCTGGTGTACATAACAACAGATTGGGTGAACCATGTGCCGATGGCTGTCTATGCTATGGAACACGGGAAACATGTGGCTATCGAAGTTCCCGCCGCCATGAATCTTGATGAATGCTGGCAACTGGTGGACACCTCCGAAAAGACACGCAAACACTGTATGATGCTGGAAAATTGCGTTTACGACTTCTTCGAGCTGACCACTCTGAACATGGCTCAGAAAGGTTTGTTCGGAGATCTGCTTCATGTGGAAGGATCCTATATCCACAATCTGGAGGATTTCTGGAAGGCGTACGAAAGCAACTGGCGTCTTGATTTCAATGAGAAAAACCGCGGCGATGTCTACGCTACGCATGGTTTCGGCCCCGCTTGCCAATTGCTCGACATCCATCGCGGCAATAAGCTCAACTACATCGTTTCAATGGACACCAAACCTGCGACGGGACCTAAGATCGTAGAGAACAATCTGGGGCGCAAATCTCCCGATTTCCAGAACGGCGACCACACCATGAGCATGATCATGACCGAAAACGGCCAGACAATCCATCTGCAGCATGATGTCATGAACCCACGCCCCTATTCCCGCATGTATCAGGTGACCGGCACCGAAGGATTCGCGAACAAATATCCCATAGAGGGCTATGCGTTCCGTCAGGTGGAGAGTCTTGACAGCGTGCCCGACCATGAGGATCTGACAAGCCATTCTTTCGTTCCCGAGGATGTGAAAGAGGCCCTTATGAAAAAGTACAAACATCCCATTCAGACAGAAATTGAAGAAAAGGCCAAAAAGGTAGGGGGACACGGAGGAATGGACTATATCATGGATTACCGTCTTGTATACTGCCTGCTTAACGGACTCCCCCTGGACCAGGATGTATATGACGCCGCCGAATGGTCGGCAGTCGGTGAACTGTCGCGCATATCAATTGAGAACAACTCGTCGCCGGTGGAATTCCCGGACTTTACACGCGGAGCCTGGAACAAGACCAAAGGTTACCGTCACGCTCACAAATGATTTTTCTCTCTGCCGGCCAGCGATTGACCGGCAGATTTTATTTCTGGCTTATATGGATTACTTATGTGGATAAATTTGATATATGTGATGATCGGCAGCGCGCTCGGAGGCGGATGCAGATTCCTGTTGAGCAAAGCCATCACTGACCATACCTCCGGAAATTTCCCGTGGGGAACATTTGCGGTCAATATTATAGGATGCTTCGTTATCGGCGTTCTCTTCGGACTCATCGACCGAGGTGTCAGCTTGTCTCCTCAGATGCGTTCGCTGTTCATCACAGGATTTTGCGGAGGCTTCACGACATTCTCCACTTTCGCCCATGAAAATTATCTTCTTTTCAACAGCTCCCATTTCTGGATTCTCTTTCTATATGCCGTTCTTTCCTTCGCGGTGGGAATGCTTATGGCTTTCGCGGGCCATATGCTCGTCCGTTGTCAATGAACCGGAGTAATCAGGCGACTGTTTTAATTGATAAAGGCGGTCTTGATACAATTTCATATTCCACACCGTTTCCCCGCCTTGTCACTCCAATGGAAAGGAAAAGCATGGACGGCTGCACGGCAGCCACTTATATTGCATATGCGTTCAGTGATGTAGCCACTATTTATCCCATCACTCCTGTCGCCTCCATGGGCGAGACCGCCGACAAATGGAATGTCTCAGGACTGCTCAACCTCTTCGGAAAACCAATGGAGGTAAAAGAGATGGAATCGGAGCTCGGCGCTGCAGGGGCGACACACGGAGCCCTGGGCGCCGGGGCGCTCGCCACAACGTTCACCGCCTCCCAAGGTCTCATGCTGATGATTCCGAACATGTACAAGATATCGGGAGAAATGCTTCCGGGAGTTTTTCACGTCGGATGCCGGTCGCTCGCCACACAGGCCTTAAGCATCTTCGGCGACCATCAGGATGTCATGGCATGCCGAGCCACTGGTTTCGCCATGCTTGCGTCGGCGTCCGTACAGGAGACCCATGACCTGGCCATCGTGGCGCACATAGCCGCGCTGGAAGGTTCGATTCCTGTCCTTCACTTCTTTGACGGTTGGCGTACTTCAAACGAAATCTCCACAATTTACGTAACTCCCTATAAGGATCTGGCGCCTCTCGTTCCGCATGATAAAGTTGACGCTTTCAGAAAACGCGCACTTAATCCCGAGCATCCAGTGCTTCGAGGCTCGGCGCAGAACTGGGACGTCTACTTTCAAAACCGCGAGGCCCCTAACAAATATTATGACGAGTTCCCTGGGATTGTGCAACGCACAATGGATAAAGTAGCCGGTGTCACGGGGCGACAGTATCACCTCTTCGATTATTACGGAGCGTCCGACGCCGAATCGATCATCGTGGCGATCGGATCATCCACAGAAGTCATAGGCATGACCGTCGAACATCTCAATGCGGAAGGGGGAAAATACGGCCTCGTCAAGGTACGTCTGTACCGCCCCTTCGCAGTCGATGCGTTTCTCGATTCCATACCGGCAACCGTGAAACGCATAGCTGTGCTGGACCGTACCAAGGAACCGGGGTCACAAGGCGAGCCTCTTTATCTTGATGTGGCTGCCGCCGTTCTAAGGTCCGGACGAGACATTCAAGTAATAGGCGGCAGATATGGTCTCTCTTCAAAGTCGTTTGACCCGACTATGGTGAAAGCTGTTTTCGACAATCTGGAGGCCGATTCTCCCGTAAGGGATTTCACCGTCGGAATCACTGATGACGTATGTCACCGCTCTTTGCCTTTGGACACACTTCTCTCAATTCCGGAACCGGGCACCACCACAGCCCTATTCTATGGCATGGGGTCCGACGGTACTGTCGGCGCATCGAAAGCCGGTGCAAACATCATCTGCGAAAAGGCCAACTTATTCTCGCAGGCGTATTTCCAATATTCCGCGAAGAAATCAGGAGGATACACCATAAGCCAGCTACGTTTCGGATCTACCCCTATCCATCAGGAATATGATATTGAAAACGCCGGTTATATCGGATGTAACAAAGACATATATGTAAGCAGGTTCCCCCTGCTGCACAATATTGCCGAAGGTGGGACCTTTATGCTCAACACGTCTCTTTCAGGCGATTCTCTCGAGAAAATTATTCCAGCGCGTATGAAGCGTATCATGGCGAAGAGAAAGGTAAAATTCTACACTCTCGACGCCAAGGCCATAGCCCGTGCAAACAATCTTGGTGTAAGGATAAACATGATCATGCTCGCGGCATTCTTCCGTTTGCATGAGATAATCCCATACGATGAGGCTCTTGCTGCTTTGGAGAAACATATCGCCCTTCTTTACACTCATGAAGGGAATCAGGTCGTAAACAATAATATCGCGGCTCTCCGCTCGGTTGCGGATGCCATACATGAAGTGCCGGTTCCGGCTGCTTGGGCGCAAGCTAAAGATACTCCGGCTCATGCTGCGAACGTCCCTGAGTTTGTGTTGGAGATTGCTCAGCCCTGTATGGAATTGAAGGGCAACGATCTGCCCGTATCTAAATTCACCCCTGACGGTTCGCTTCCTATGGGCACCACTGCATATGAGAAACGCACAATCGCCGATTTTATCCCGAAGTGGGATCCGGAGAAGTGCGTGCAATGCGCCGAATGCTCGCTTGTCTGTGCCCATGCCGCCATACGTCCCTGGCTTCTCGACGATAGGGAATCTCAGTCCGCTCCCGGGGGATTCTTTACCGTACAGGCCCACGGCAAAAACATATCGCAGTACAAGTGGCGCATACAGATGTCTCCACGCGACTGCACCGGCTGCGGATCATGCGTGACGGTATGCCCCGGCAAAGCTCTTTCCATGCAGCCTATCGGAGAAAGGCTTCCGGTGGAAGAGCCCTTATGGGATTATGCCTGGAATAATATTTCATATAAGTCAGGCGCGGAGCCTCGTGGCACTGTCAGGGGATCCCAGCTGTATCAGCCTCTACTGCAGTTCTCCGGAGCGTGCGCCGGTTGCGGAGAGACGCCTTACGTCAAACTTCTCACCCAATTGATGGGAGAACGTCTGATAATTGCCAACGCCACAGGATGTTCTTCCATCTGGGGCGCCAACTATCCCTCCAACGCCTACTGCACCAACAGCCGTGGCCAAGGACCGGCCTGGGCGAATTCGTTGTTCGAAGACAACGCCGAATATGGTTACGGAATGGCCGTGGCGATCGCCCAGCAACGGGAATATCTCGCCGGATTAGTCGCAGGAACTGTAGATGACGCAACAACTCCGGTAAATGTCAAGGAAATTCTTCAGGCATGGCTCGACAGCAGGAGTGACGGCGTAAAATCAGCGGAGACCTCTCCTGCTGTAACCGATATATTGAAATCAAATCCCGATGTTAAAAATTGCGCGGAAATTCTGAGTCTGTCGGACATGTTAATAAAAAAGAGCGTCTGGGCGATCGGGGGTGACGGATGGGCATATGACATCGGTTTCGCGGGTCTGGATCACGTCATGTCGCGGAATATCGATCTGAATATTCTGGTGATGGACACCGAATGTTATTCCAACACAGGTGGTCAGATGTCCAAGGCCACTCCTCTCGGAGCCGTCGTAAAATATGCCGCTTCGGGCAAACGGACATTCAAAAAAGATCTCGGACGCATGATGATGACTTATCCCGACCTTTATGTGGCGTCGGTGGCTTTGGGAGCCAACTACCAGCAGACTATAGACGCCATCACCGAGGCGGATGCCTATCCCGGACCTTCCATCGTTATAGCATACTGTCCTTGTATCAACCATGGAATCCGCAAAGGCATGGGCTTCTCAATATTCGAGGAACGCGACGCCGTCAGAGCCGGATATTGGCAGATTTACCGCCGTGATCCTCGCAAGTCACCAGAATTGAAAGTAGACTATGCGGAACCGAACGGCACGCTGGTCTCCTTCATCAACGGTGAAGACCGTTACGCCGACCTCAAGATTGTGGACGCCGCCGAGGCCGCGATCCTCCAGCCGGAACTGGAGCAACGCTGTGACGATATTTATGATATCCTCACTTACAATGCAGCGTATGTGAAACCTAAATGAAAATAAAATGACAAAGTTCATATCGTGGAATGTCAACGGCCTGCGGGCCATTGTGGGAAAAGGATTTGAGAATGTGTTCAGGGAACTTGACGCCGATTACTTCTGTCTTCAGGAAACCAAGCTTAATCCTGATGTTCCGGCGCTGCAGATCGACGGCTGGCACTCATATTGGAACCTCGCGGATAAGAAAGGGTATTCCGGGACGGCCATCTATTCCAAATCGAAACCGCTGTCTGTTGCCTACGGCATCGGAGTGGAGGAACTGGATCATGAAGGACGGGTAATTACTCTTGAGACTGAAAAATTTTACCTTGTATGCGTATATACTCCCAACTCACAGTCGGAACTGGGGCGCCTTCCCTTCAGGATGCGCTGGGATGAGGAGTTTCGTAAATATGTCGGCGGACTGGACGCCGTAAAACCTGTGATTATATGCGGAGACTTCAACGTGGTGCACTGCGAGATTGACGCCAAGGACTTTCAAGATTTTGCCGGAGGTCCATGTTTCACGGATGAGGAACGCTCGGCGTTCGGCAAGTTGCTTGATTCGGGATTTATCGACACATTCCGCTATCTTCATCCCGACCAGGAGAAGGCGTATACATGGTGGAGCTACCGCATGAGGGCTCGCCAGCGCAATCTTGGATGGCGCATCGATGGATTCCTTATCAGCGAGCGTCTGCTGCCCAATCTGGAGGATGCAGGCATCCTGCGTGACATAACCGGCTCCGACCACTGCCCTGTCACATTGACACTCAAAGAGTGACCTGAGATACCAGAATCGCATGGGTAGCTACCACCTTTGTCGCGAATGTTGAAATGTCTGAAATATTCACTAAATTTGCAGCACGAAGAAGTTGTTTAAA
>USIY01000084.1 GCA_900554845.1 uncultured Bacteroidales bacterium
CTCTATGGGTGGCGCCGGCACCGATCCTTCGCTTCCGGTGGGAGCCAGCGGCGAGATAATGAAGCCCGGTATGGCGGTGATGGTGGATATGAACGGCGGATTCAACGGATACCAGACGGACATGACCCGATGCTGGGCAATAGGAGAAGTGCCGGAACTTGCAAAACGTGCGCACCGATGCTCGATAGATATACTTGACGATCTGGCAAAATTCGCTAAACCGGACATCAGGATCAGCGAGGTGTATGCTCGCGCTGAAAAGCTCGCGGCCGAAGCCGGTCTGAAGGATTACTTCATGGGCCACAGACACAAAGTGCCGTTCATAGGACACGGAGTGGGTATCGAGCTGAACGAGATGCCGGTAATAATGCGCCGCAACACCGATCCTTTACTGCGTGACATGACGATAGCCATAGAGCCGAAGTTCGTGATCCCGGATGTCGGCGCCGTGGGAGTGGAAAACACGTATCTCGTGACCGACGACGGTCTGGAGAACCTGACTGTGCTTGACGAGACACTGAAAGAATTGTAACATAACGGCTGTCTCCTGACAGCCGTCCATATATACTGATGAACTTAACAGACGACTTAAAGAATCCTGTCTTCCGACGAATTGGCCGTGTCGCCGACGCGATGGGCCGCGAAGTGTATGTAGTGGGTGGATATGTACGCGACATTTTTTTGGACCGCACAAGCCATGACATCGATTTTGTGACCGTAGGTTCCGGAATAGAACTGGCAAAAGCCGTGGCCAAAGACTTCGGGCCGCACACTCCCTGCAATGTGTACGCCACATACGGCACGGCACAAGTGAAACGCCACAATCTGGAACTGGAGTTCGTCGGCGCGCGCCGTGAATCCTACCGTCGCGAGAGCCGCAATCCCATCGTTGAGGACGGCACGCTTACCGATGACCAGAACCGCCGTGATTTCACCATCAACGCCATGGCCATATGTCTTAACGACGACAGGTTCGGTGAGCTCGTGGATCCTTTCGGAGGTCTGGCGGACCTTGCGAAAAAGATTATCCGCACTCCTCTGGATCCTGACATAACTTTCAGCGACGACCCTCTGAGAATGATGAGGGCCATACGTTTCGCAACGCAACTGGATTTCGAGATATTTCCGGAAACTCTGGACGCCATAACAAGAAACGCGGACCGTCTGAAAATCATTACCCGGGAACGCATCAATGACGAACTTGCCAAAATAATGCGCTCGCCGAAACCATCGGTGGGCTTCAGGCTGTTGGACAAGACAGGGCTTCTGGAGACTGCTTTCCCCCCTATTGTGACGTTGAAAGGAGTGGAAACCATCGAAGGGATAGGACATAAGGACAATTTCCTGCACACGCTGCAGGTTGTGGACAATGTGGCCGCGAAATCGGACAACGAATGGCTGCGCTGGGCTGCGTTGTTGCACGACATAGGCAAGCCTGTCACTAAAAAATACGATGAAAAAGGGGGATGGACTTTCCATAACCACAATTTTATCGGAGAAAAGATGGTCCCCCGTATTTTCCGGGATCTAAAGATGCCGGTCAATGAACACATGAAATATGTTGCCAAACTGGTGGGTCTTCACATGCGTCCCCAGTCGGTGGGTGACGAAGGAGTGACCGATTCGGGCGTGCGCCGTCTGATCACGGACGCCGGAGAAGATCTTGACGATCTGATGACTTTGGCAGAAGCGGACATCACATCGAAGAATCCTTATAAAGTACGCCGTCAGCTGGAAGGATTTGAGCGGTTGCGCCAGCGCATGAGCGACCTTGCGGACGCCGATGCCCTGAGGAACTGGAAGAATCCCGTGAACGGCAACGAGATAATGGAATATTACCGGCTTACACCCGGCAAACAGATAGCCGACATCAAAGACGCCGTGAAAGAAGCCATTATGGAGGGAACCATCCCCTACGACCACGACGCCGCCTGGGAATATGTGCTCAAAGTGGCTCCGGCCATACTGACGGCCGGAGCAGATGAAGAAAAGATGATGTGACGGATTTACTTATGTGGCTGACCTGAGTCAGGGCTCCGGCTCGATGAAATCGGATGGAGTGGCGTAAGATGCCGTAGGCTCTGAAACCGTTTCGGCCTCAAGTGGCTTGTATGTCAATTGGCGCCCTTGATATTTCATTATCATCCTGATCGCTTCCCATGAAGGCTCTCCCCCTATGGCATTGCGGATTTCCGTAAGTGTGGCGGGGAGTTCGGGAGTAGACGCCAGATAAGTTTCTATGCGAGTGCGTTGGGCCACATCCACATATTTCTTGATATAGTCGCCCAGTTCCTCCTGATTCATCACATCCATAAGATGGCGGAAGACAGTGGCGGTCGTTAATCCTCTGATCTCTGCGATTCGCTCTATATCATTCCCTTTGCGATACAGATCCAGAGAGACCCGGGACGTGGGTATTTTTACCTTTTGTTCCGCTTTGTCGGACTTTTTGCCCTTGACTTTTACATTCCCTTTCCCTACAGGGCCGTCATCCTCCTCTTTCTTCCCGGTACGTTCCGGGGCAGTTGCCTTCATATCCGACACCGCAAGACCTACACAAGAATCAGAAGCCGATGTCCGGGAATCAACAACGCCTTTCTTCCCTTTCGACTGCCGTCCCGGTTTTGTCTTCACATCTTCAAGCAATACCTGCGCCTTGAGATCAAGATAGACATCGGTGTTGAAATCGTGATTGGAGAATGAAGCCAGAAGTCTTATCTTTGTGGCAAGAAGATCCTCGAACAAGCCCAGACGTTCCTGAAGTTTATTCCTTACCGACTTGTTGTCGCTGTTTCTTATTGCCTGTACAGCCAAAGAGGCAATCGGAGCCAACTGGCGCCCGAAATATTTGCATGCCGCGCGGACACGCTCCTGAAGGACCTGGTCCGAACGCGAGCCTTCCATGGCGAGATGCGTGTACTGGTTACGGAACGTATCGGCTACCTTGTTGATTTCCGAACGGTTCTTCTCGTACGCCGTCACCCAATCCTGGACAATCGCCGGGTACCTGCGAAGGATATTTTCCTGATAAAGACGTACCACCCCTTCCATAGCGGCGAACATCTGACGGAAATTGAACAGATCCTCCAGCATGCTTACCTTATATTGACGTTCCATCAATTTCAGACGATCCTCCTCTATATCCTCGCATTTATGCTCCACCATGAAGCGGTCAACCGTCTGGTCGTTGATTATGGAACGCTCGGAAACGGGACTCTTTAGAACCAGTCCGTTCAAGGTACGGCACCGCGAAAGCGCCACATATGTCTGCCCGTGGGCAAAACTGCGCTTTACATCGATAACGGCCTTTTCAAACGTCAAGCCCTGACTTTTGTGTATCGTCACCGCCCACGCAAGCTTCAAGGGATACTGTGTGAAGGAACCCTCCTTGTGCTCTATGATTTCCTTGGTTTCCGGATCGACAGTGTACGATATGTTGTCCCATTCCGCAGGTTGCACATGGATAAGCTCGCCGCCCTCCTGGGGACGGACTGCCACTCCGTGCTCATCGTCGATGGCCACTACCTGTCCGAGCATACCGTTGTAATACGCACGGTCCATACCGGAGTCGTTCTTGACGAACATCACCTGCGCGCCGACCTTTAGCCTAAGCACCTGGTCGGCGGGATATGACGATTCGGGAAACCGGCCTTCCACATGACATACGAACTCATGTTCCGGAGTGGGGAGTTCATTCAATTTGCCGTCATTAATCACATTGGCGGCGTCATTATGTGTGGTGAGACGAATATAGCCCTCGTCGTCCCCCGGATTGAAATCGGGGATGCAACGTGAATTGAGTCTGTCGAGCATTTTTCTGTCCACACGGTTCTCCCGGACAGCATTAAGAAGATTCAGGAAATCAGCGTCTCTCTGACGGAACACTTCGTCAAGCTCCACCGTCTCGTAATGCAACTGCTGCAGCGCCAATGAGTCGAAAAAGAACATTGATTTATATCTTCCTTCCAGCAGATGCCTCTCTTCTTCTTTCATAACCGGTGCCAATTGCTGCAGATCGCCTATCAACAGCAGCTGGACTCCTCCGAAAGGCTTCGTCCTGTCGCGCAGACGGCGCAACACATCGTCAACGGCATCGAGCAAATCCGCGCGGACCATCGACACCTCGTCGATGACCAAAAGATCCATTCCGCGGATTATTTTCAGCTTATCCTTACCGTAATTGAACTTGCGTCGTCCGCCGGTGTGTTCGCCGGGGACGAAGGGACCGAACTCCAGTTGAAAAAAACTGTGAAGGGTCACACCCCCGGCGTTGATGGCCGCTATACCCGTGGGCGCGCATACCACAATACGTTTACGACTTGTTGAGCGCAAATTACGCAGGAAAGTCGTTTTTCCAGTCCCTGCTTTGCCGGTAAGAAACAGACTCGTTCCGGTGTTCTCTATAATCCGGCGAGCCAATTCAAGTCTTTTGTTAGTCGCGAGTTCCACGAGTATCCAGAAATTATTAAGTTAATGTTTATGTTCAATCATATATTGGGCGATCTGCACGGCATTCAGAGCCGCGCCTTTCTTGATCTGATCCCCTACCACCCAGAAACTCAATCCATTGGGATTGGAGACATCAGCACGAAGGCGACCCACATAAACAGGATCTTGCCCTGCCACATCCTTAGGCATCGGGTAGGAAGGATTATCTGAACCACCCAACGGCACATACACCAGTCCGGGTGCGGATTCAAAAGCCTTTACGGCCTCTGACACACTCACCGGATGTTCCGTTTCGACCCAGATGGCCTCACTGTGGGCACGCAGCACGGGCACACGGACACATGTGGCCGACACCTCTATGTCGCTGTGCATGATCTTACGGGTCTCGTTGTACATTTTCATCTCCTCCTTGGTGTAACCGTTGTCGGTGAATACATCTATATGGGGAATGACATTGTTTACGAGCTGATGCTGGAATTTCTTGACCGTAGGCTGTTGTCCGCATGCGACTTCCTTTGTCTGCTGTTCCAGTTCCGCCATACCCATTGCGCCGGCTCCGGACGCGGCCTGATAGCTGGCCACATGCACACGGCGGATATGCGACAGATTGTCGATGGGTTTCAAGGCCACCACCATCTGGATGGTGGTGCAGTTGGGATTGCCGATAATATTCCGTGGATGGTTGAAAGCATCCTCGCCGTTCACCTCGGGCACCACCAAAGGCACGTCAGGATCCATACGGAAAGCGGAGGAGTTATCGATCATCAACGTGCCGTGACGAGTTATCGTCTCGGCGAATTCACGGCTGGTTCCTGCTCCTGCGGACGTGAACGCTATGTCAACGCCGCTGAAATCGGAATCATGTGTAAGTTGTTCAATAATATATTCACGGCCACGGAAAGTACGCGAAGTGCCCGCGGAGCGCTCCGAGCCGAACAACCGGAGGTTGTCGACAGGGAAATTCTGCTCTGCGAGCACACGCAGGAATTCCGCGCCGACGGCGCCGCTGGCGCCGACTATGGCGATATTCATGTCTGTATAGGTTTTACGTGTAGCCTCCGCTACCTTACTGCATTCCGCTGACGGCTACTTCCTTGTTGATCTTTGATACAAGTCCCTGCAGCACTTTGCCAGGACCAAGTTCAATGAACTCATCGGCGC
The DNA here is from genome assembly GCA_900554845.1 of uncultured Bacteroidales bacterium. Taxonomy (GTDB): domain Bacteria; phylum Bacteroidota; class Bacteroidia; order Bacteroidales; family Muribaculaceae; genus Lepagella. Next base: position 5,611 of record USIY01000084.1, read on the forward strand.
CGTCCGCTATCATAGCCTGAACATCCTGTGTCCAGCGTACGGGAGATGTGAGCTGCTTGATCAGATTCTCTTTGATTTCAGCGGGATCGGTATGCGGTTTCGCATCTACATTCTGATATACCGGGCATACGGGAGTATTGAACTCAGTCGCGGCTATTGCCTCGGCCAGTTCGGCACGCGCGGGCTCCATCAGAGGACTGTGGAAAGCGCCGCCCACTTTCAACCGAAGAGCACGCTTCGCACCGGCGGCCTTCATCTTTTCGCATGCCGCGTCAACGGCCTCTACCGTTCCGGATATAACCACCTGACCCGGGCAGTTGTAGTTCGCGGGAGCCACGACTCCTTCCACCTCGGCGCAAAGTTCCTCCACTTTTTCATCTGTCAACGCCAATACCGCCGCCATTGTCGAGGGCTGTGCCTCGCAGGCCTTCTGCATGGCGTGCGCGCGTTTCGATACAAGACGAAGGCCCTCCTCGAAACTCAATGCCCCTGCAGCAACCAACGCCGAGAACTCACCGAGGCTGTGGCCCGCTACCATCGAAGGCTTGAAATCATCGCCAAGACTCTTGGCCAATAATACGCTGTGCAGGAATATGGCGGGCTGTGTCACTTTAGTCTGCTTCAAATCCTCTTCGGTGCCTTCGAACATCAAGTCAGTGATGCGGAAACCGAGAATCTCGTTTGCTTTCTCAAACAGGTCATGGGCTTCTTGATTGTTATCGTACAAGTCTTTGCCCATGCCTACGAACTGGGCACCCTGGCCCGGAAATACATACGCTTTCATTACTTCTAAATTTTGCACTGCAAAATTAGCTAATAATTTTCAATTAAAGAAATTTTTCGTTAAACCATCCCGTCCTCTGTTCAGGCCAGTTTCTTGGCTTTACGCGAATCAGTGTAAAGATAAGCGATCAGCAACACGTAAGCCACTACGCCCAGCAGCTGGGTCGTGGACTCTCCGAGAGGATTCTGATACTCGAAACCACAGAATCTTGTAATGGCCGCGAATACGCCGAAAAGGGCTCCGCCGGCAATAAGGCCCGAGGACAACAGTGTTCCGCGGTCATGACGTGCCTGCGCAAGTTGCTTGTCCTTGCTGCTGTGCTGCACGAAGTACGCGACCGCACCTCCCACCAGCATCGGGGTGTTCAACGACAACGGGATGAACATCCCGAGACAGAATGCAAGAGCGGGTACATTCAGCCAATTGAGAATCAGGGCAAGGATCGCACCGACCATATAAAGGATCCAGGGTGTGTCACCGCCCATCATCAAAGGTTCGATCACCTTGGCCATGGCGTTGGCCTGAGGAGCCACAAGAGCGTTGTCTCCGGTGAATCCGTACACTTTGTTCAATACTATTATCACGCCGCCCACAGTGGCAGCCGACACCAATGTGCCGAGGAATTTCCAGCTTTCCTGCTTTTTAGGTGTGGATCCGAGCCAATAACCGATTTTCAAATCTGTCACGAACCCTCCGGCCATGGAAAGCGCCGTACATACCACGCCACCGATCACCATTGCGGCGACAATGCCGCTGGTGCCCTTAAGGCCGATGGCCACGAATATCGCGGAAGCTATGATCAGCGTCATCAAAGTCATGCCTGACACCGGATTGGAGCCTACTATGGCTATGGCGTTGGCAGCTACCGTGGTGAACAGGAACGCTATGACCGTTACAACAATCCAGGCTATCAATGCCTGCCAGAATGTATGGATCACTCCGAACCAGAAGAAAAGGAGAACGGCCACGAGAGCTATGGCGATAAAGAACACCACTTTCTTCATCGACAGATCCATCTGCCAGCGTATGGGTTTTACGGCGTCCTGCTTGCCGCGCATCTCACGGCCCGCAAGCGACACGGCGTTGACTATGATTCCCCAGGATTTGATGATGCCGATGACACCCGCCATGGCGATGCCGCCGATGCCTATCATTCGGGCATAATCCTTAAATAAAACGTCAGGAGCCATGGCCTGGAACTCGGGGGAACCGTATGTTCCAAGCAAGGGAATGATGATCCACCATACAAAAATGGAACCGGCAAAAATCACAAAGGCATATTTAAGACCGACAATGTAACCGAGACCGAGCAGAGCGGCTCCCGTATTACAGCTGAGCACCAGCTTGGTCTTTTCAGCTATTGTCTGACCCAACTGATTGCAGGTACTGGTGACAGTTTCGGCCCACCATCCGAAAGTGGCGACGATATAATCATAGACACCTCCTATAAGCGACGCCACAATCAGAGTCTTGGCCTGGCTGTTGTCACCGCTCGCCGAAGCCGCCTGACCGGAAACTATCACCTGGGTAGTGGCAGTCGCCTCCGGGAAAGGATATTTGCCGTGCATATCCTTCACGAAGTATTTCCGGAAAGGTATGAAGAACAGAATTCCTAAGATACCTCCAAGCAATGAGGAAAGGAATATCTGGTAAAACTCCACCACGATATCGGGATATGTGTCCTGAAGTATAAACAGAGCCGGAAGTGTAAAAATCGCTCCGGCCACAATCACGCCGGAACAAGATCCGATACTCTGGATAATCACGTTCTGGCCCAGGGCGTTTTTCTTTTTCAGCGCGGAACTCAAGCCCACCGCGATAATGGCGATCGGAATCGCGGCCTCAAACACCTGACCCACTTTCAGTCCGAGGTATGCGGCCGCGGCACTGAAGATTATGGCCATCAAGAGGCCCATGCCCACGGAATATACTGTAACTTCCTTTTGTTCGTGAGCCGGTTTCATCACCGGAACATAC
>USIY01000085.1 GCA_900554845.1 uncultured Bacteroidales bacterium
CCCTTTTCTTTTTTTTTCATACTGGACATATATGATATGTTTTCCAAAATATTTTCTTTGATTTGTTAAATTGTTTATCAAATTTTTATTAATTTTACGGTCGCAATCAGGAAACATATTCAGCCGTCCGGTTGAACACAATACGATACCGATTGTTAAAATAGTAGAAACTATTTAAAACATTGAGTTATGGAAGGAAATTATAATAATCGTCCGCAGGCTCCCAAGGGAGCGCGCCTTGCGTTCGGTGTCTTTATGGTTCTGATCTACATCGGCGTCGGCATTCTGTTCTTTCTGGATGTATTCCAGATTGACAATATGACTGTCAACATTATTATAGGCACTCTGCTGTGCATATACGGCGTGTTCAGAGCTTACCGCCTTTATAAAGGAGTCAACTGATTAAAATGCTATTGAATAAAACAGTACAATATACAGATGACATAATGAGAGGGAGGAATTAAACCGTTCCCCCCTTTCATCGTCTAATTATCACAATCAGACTTATTCCCGCAAAGGAAGAGGTCTCAATAAAAACAGACCGCCGAGACGTACTGACGGCCATAAAATTAGAAGCCATGAGGACTAATAGATTAGCAATATATTCACTGGCATTGCTTACGGCCTTCGGAGCTATGTCCTGTACAAAAATAAAGAGAGGGGAATATGCCAAAGGAACCGCCACGGTATTCTGCGACGATGGTTTCAAGAAAATTCTTGACGAGGAAATAGAGGTGTTCGAGTATTCGTATCCGGGAAGTTCCATCATACCTTTCTATGTGGACGAGCAGTCGGCCATCGACACATTGCTGGCCGACGGGACGCAGGCCATAATCGTGACCAAAGAGCTCACCAAGGACCAAATACGGTATATGAAAGACAAGTGGAGCCGTGTTGTACGCCAGAAGCCGATAGCCGTTGACGCCGTCGCTTTGATCACTAATAAAGACAACAATGTCGCCGCCCTTTCCATAACCGAAATCGGAGAAATACTCAACGGAAAGATATCCAAATGGAGCCAGCTTGCAGGCAATGACACAGCCGCGATCAAACTGGTGTTCGATAATGCGGGAAGTTCTGCGGTCAGCTATATGCGTGATAAATTCCTCCCGGAAGGGGCAAAAATATCCGATAATCCGAATGCATTCGCGCAGAATAATAATGCTGCGGTTTTTGACGTAGTGAAAAAAGACAAGAATGCACTGGGAATTATAAGCGTCAGCTGGCTCGGCGACGACCTCAGTCTGGCTAAGGACGTTCCTGTGGACAAACGATACGAAGATTATCAGAATCAGAACGATACGATCGCCACAAACCTGACCACTGAAGTCAATGTCATTAAAGTCAGCAACCCGACTGAAGCCAATGATTTTGATCCGACGGCATATAAGCCATATCAAGTATATATAAATTCGGGAGAATATCCGTTATTTAGAAAAGTATACATGATTTCCACGGCTTCCAATTCGACGGTGCTGCATAGTTTTTACACATTTGTCACTGGATTCGCCGGTCAGAAAATCATATCCCGCACGGGTATTCTTCCATACAATGTGTCCCCGCGCCGTGTCGAACTGAAGTAAGAACATTATAACAACACAGTATATGAAACTTAAAACTTTGATGACGCTCTGCTTCGCCGGAGCAGCAACATTAGGAGCTTACGCCCAGACTCATGTCGAGGGACAAGAGTACTACAAGGCCGATCAGCTGTCAAACGCCAAGGATCTTCTGAATCGCGCCCTCGGCAACGCGGGAACAGACAAAGCCGTGGCCAATTATTATCTGGGCATGATCGCGCTGGAACACAAGGAAGATGCAGCGGCAACCAAATATTTTGCCGAGGGTATCGCCGCAAATCCCGAATATGCCTATAATTATATCGGCCAGGGTGAAATGCAACTGAAGGCCGGTGATGACAAAGCCGCCGAAGCTTCGTTCAAGCTTGCCCGCAAGTATGGCAGCAAGGACGCTTCCGTGGAAATCGCCATAGCACGTGCCTACGATGCAGTTGATCCCCTCAAGTACGAAAAAAAGATAGCCAAATGCGTTGAAAAGGCCCGCAAACGCAATATGCAGAATCCCGACCTTTATATCTTCGAGGGCGACCAGGCTCGCGAGCGTAAAGATATAGGTAGCGCGGCCGCGAAGTACGAGATGGCTAAGAACTATGACAAGAACGCCACCGCGGCCTACGTAAAATATGCAAACCTCTTCACACAGGTCAATCCCGATTATGCCGTGAAGATGCTTCAGGAGCTTCTGTCGGTGAATCCCAATTCTGCCCTTGGTCAGCGCGAGCTCGCCAACGCATATTACAACAAAAAGGATTACGCCAACGCAGTGAAGCAGTACGCGGCCTACGTGAACAACCCGAGCCACTTCGACAGCGACGAGAACCGTTACGCGTTCCTGCTCTTCTACGGAGGTGACTTCAAAAAAGGTTATGACTTCGCCACAAAGCGTCTGGCAAGCGATCCCAACGATTTCACGGCTTTGCGCTATCAGTTCATGAATGCAGCCCAGCTGCCTGAAATGAAAGACCGCACACTGGCGCTTGCTGAAAATCTGTACAATGTTCATAAGGCTAATCCCTCGGCCAACAAGATGGCCCCTATCGACTATACTCTGATCGCCGATGAAATGGGCAAAGCCAAACGTGCTGACGAAGCCATCGAAGTGCTGAAGGATGGAATCAAGACCAATCCTGACAATTCCAACCTTGACAAGCAGCTTGCCATGGCATATGTCGACAAGAACGATCTTGCCGCTGCTTCCGAAGCATACAAAGGCTACCTGGCGAAAGTGGAGGAGCCCTCTTACAATGATTATATCCAGCTCGCCACTTTCCTCTACTACGCAGGCGTGCAGTACAAAGCAGATCCCGCCAAGGCCGACACATACTTCGCAGAGGAGGAGGAAGTTCTGAACAAAGCCGCCGAAGCTTATCCCGGTTTCTATAAACCCAACAAGATGCGCGGCGACATAGCCAAGGCCAAAGCGGCTGAAATTGCCAACGCCGACGATATGACTATCGCATCCGCAGCCGTTCCGATGTATACGAAGGCTATCGCCGAGTATGAATCCATCGAGCCTGCAAACCGCAGCAAAGCCGCGCAGCGTGACGCCGCCGACATGTTCCTCTATATGGGCAACTACTACGTGAAGACAGGTGACAACGCAAAGGGCAAGGATATGTTCTTCAAGTATCTCGAAATCCGTCCCGAGGACAACACAGTGCGCGAATACGCCAACAAACTCTGACATTTAACCTATTTAATAAATGTATTGGAAAGGATGCCGTGAAACGCGGCATCCTTTTCTTATTTTCAACCATAAGAGGCGTGCCTTAGAACTAATAAAATTTAAAGCTATTCTTATATAAACCGTTTGGCATTTTTAAGATTTTTTTGTATTTTTGCAAATCGTGAATGATTACGGAAATTTTTACGTAATCAACACCTTTTAACAACTCCAGGACGACTATAGTCATGCCAAAGGTAATCAAGATTAAAAAAGGGCTGGACATTCCGCTTACCGGTGCGGTGTCCGGTAATGAAACCCGGGACACGTCGACAAATCTGTTCGGCATAGTCCCCGATGACTTCCCGGGTTACAAATGGAAATGCGGCGTTAAGCCGGGCGATACGGTCAAAGCGGGCGATCCGCTGCTGTACGCAAAAGAAGACGAGAACATAAAACTTGTATCTCCCGCCGACGGTACGGTACAGGAAGTTCATCGAGGAGAAAGACGCAAAATCGAATACGTCTCGGTTGAAGGCAAGCCTGCGATGGCTGTAGGCGGAAAGCCTTCGGCTAAAAGCCGTGAAGAAATTCTTGGTGCTCTGAAAGCATCGGGACTGTTCGCGATGATGCGACAGCGACCGTTTGACATGGTGCCGTTCATTCCGCAGGTGCCACGAGACATATTCGTCACTGCATTCGATTCCGCTCCGCTGGCCGCGGAAATGCTCAACTCAGATGTGAAGATATATCTTGAGGCCGGTTTGGAACTTCTTAAGAAACTAACCGACGGCAAAGTCTATCTGTCCGTGCCCTATGGTGTGGAAATATCTTCCAACGCAGCCGAAGTCATAAGCATCCAGGGACCGCATCCCGCCGGCAATGTAGGCACTCAGATCGCAAATATCAATCCTGTGAACAAAGGAGAAGTCGTATGGACTCTCGACGTTGTCACCGCGGCGCGCATCGGACGTTATTTTGCAAAGGGCGAGCTGGATTTCACTGCTCGAGTGGCCTTGACAGGACCGGAAGTAAAGGATCCCCATATAATCGTCACTGCCGTCGGTGCCTCCATAGCTTCTCTTGTCAAAGGACAGATCATTGAGAACGATGTCCATAAACGCATTGTAAGCGGAAATGTCCTGACAGGCAAGACCGTCAGTCCCGAAAATGGATTCCTACGCTTTCCTTACCGTCAGATCACGGTTATAGAAGAAGGCGATCAAGCTGACGAATTTATGGGATGGGCATCGCTTGATCCCCGTAAATACAGCGTGCGCAACACATTCCCCACTTTCCTTAAGGGGCTGGGGAAAGGATTCAAATTCGACGCTCGCGTACGCGGCGGACATCGTGCAATGATCATGAACAACGAGTACGACCGTGTATTCCCCATGGATATCTATCCGGAATATCTTGTCAAGGCAATCCTCGCCAAGGATATCGACCGCATGGAGAAGCTCGGAATATACGAAGTGGCGCCGGAAGACTTTGCGCTTCCCGAATTCGTTGACACTTCCAAACTCGAATTACAGAAAATCGTGTCCGACGGACTGGATTATCTCCGTCAGGAAACCATCTGACTTAGACCCCATCAAAAATTTCAATCGTGAAAGGATTAAAAAAGAACATCGACAAAATCAAGCCGAAATTCGAGAAGGGGGGAAAGTTCCAGAAACTTCACTCCGTATTCGACGGCTTCTACACGTTCCTGTTCACTCCCAACGAGACATCGAAGACGGGAGTACATATCCACGACAGCAACGACTCCAAACGAGCCATGATCACTGTGGTCATCGCTCTTCTACCATGCTGTCTGTTCGGTATGTGGAACATAGGATTGCAGCACTTCATGGCCGTCGGAGACGCCGACAGATCATTCTGGCGTCTTTTCTTCTACGGTTTTTGGTCAGTGTTGCCGCAGATACTCACCGCCTACATCGTAGGACTCGGCATCGAATTCATATGCGCGCAAATCAAAGGTGAGGAAATTCAGGAGGGATTTCTTGTTTCAGGTATTCTGATACCTATGATCTGTCCTGTTGACACTCCGTCCTGGATGCTGGCGATAGCCGTGGCTTTCTCAGTGATCTTCGCCAAGGAGGTATTCGGAGGAACGGGCTATAACTTCCTGAATGTGGCTTTGGTGACACGCGCTTTCCTCTTCTTCAGTTATCCCTCCAAGATGAGCGGCGACAACGTCTTCGTAAGTCTCGGCGGCCAGCCCGCTGTCGATGGATTCTCCGGAGCTACTCCTCTCGGACAACTCGCATCATCCACCGACATGTCGGCGACCGTAACGAATATTCTCGGCGATCCCTTGAGCTATTCCGACATATTCTTAGGCCTGTATCCTGGTTCATGGGGCGAGACCTCATGCCTGTGTATTTTCATCGGCATGGCTATTCTTCTGTTCTCGGGCGTGGCCAATTGGAGAATTGTAATTTCCGGGCTTCTTGGAGGTTTCTTCATGGCGCTTGTGGCCCATAATTGGGCGAGTCCTTTGTATCCCTGCACTTATCTGCCCCCGTTGGAGCAGCTCGGACTCGGAGGATTCCTGTTCGCAATCACGTTCATGGCAACAGATCCTGTCACCGCATGCCGCACGCATACCGGACAGTACATTTACGGTGCCCTGATTGGTATCGTGGCTATTCTGATCCGCTGCTACAACACCGGTTATCCGGAGGGCGCAATGCTGGCGGTGCTGTTGATGAACTGCTTCGCTCCATTGATCGACTATATTGTGGTCAATACAAACATTCGCAAACGTATGCGCCGTCTGACGGTACGCAATTCCTAATATTACAGTCATGAACCGTCAAAGCAATACATACACGATTATCTATTCGGCCGTTCTGGTGGTACTGGTTGGAGTTGTCCTCTCGGTAGTCTATCAGGCTCTTCGTCCCGCACAAGTGCGCAACATCGAGGCCGACACGCAAAAACAGATACTTGCCGCCGCCAGAATCGTCCCGGCCGAAGGACAGGAAATCGGCGTTCTGTGGAAAGAGCATATCACTTCCTCCTATATAGTCAACGACAAGGGTGAGAAAATCGACGCAGGGACAGATCCTTTCAAAGTGAAGGTGTCCGACGAGGTGAAAAAGAACCCCGACCAGCGATTGCTTCCCGTCTTTGAATGCACCACGGACCAAGGCATAAAATATATCCTCCCGGTATATGGCGCCGGCTTATGGGGCCCTATATGGGGATATGTGGCATTCGACAATAACGGAGACACTATTTACGGCGCTTACTTCGCCCATCAGGGTGAAACTCCGGGACTTGGCGCCGAAATAGAGAAACCTTGGTTCCAAGAGCAATTTGAAGGCAAGGATGTCTTCAGCTCCGACGGCAGGTTCCAATCCGTCAAGGTCGTAAAGAACGGCAAAGAGCCCAATAATGGAATGGCATACGTTCATGCCGTTTCCGGAGGTACCATCACTTCGCAGGGCGTAGAGAAAATGCTTCAGAATTCACTTGAACCTTATACGGCCTTTTTAGCCGGACTTAAAGCTGAAAACAAATGAACTGGAAGAAAACATTCATTCCTCTGATCAATCCGTTGTCGAAAGACAACCCGGTCATTGTCCAGATTCTTGGTATCTGTTCGGCTCTGGCTGTAACGGCCAAGATGGAGCCCGCTGTGGTGATGGCCATTTCCGTCACCGCTGTGCTGGCGTTTGCCAACGTGATAATCTCGCTGATGCGCAAGACTATTCCTCAGTCCATACGTATCATAGTTCAACTCGTGGTTGTTGCCGCACTCGTGGTGATCGTGGACCAGGTGCTGAAAGCTTGGAACTATGAAGTTTCAAAAGCGTTGTCGGTATTTATTGGCCTGATCATCACCAACTGCATCATCATGGGCCGTCTTGAGGCCTTCGCCTTGACCAACCGTCCTTGGCCCGCGTTCCTTGACGGAGTAGGCAACGGTCTGGGCTACGGCATCATCCTGATAATAGTAAGTTTCTTCCGTGAGCTCCTCGGAAGCGGCACACTTTTGGGATACCAGGTGTTCCCGCAGATGTGGTACGACGCCGGATACATGAACAACGGCCTCATGATCCTCCCCCCTATGGCGCTGATCGTCGTAGCATGTATCATATGGGTTCACCGTTCATTCAACAAGGATCTTCAGGAAAATAGATAAGAGCTGATCAAGATTATGGAAAATTTAAATCTATTCATACGGTCGATCTTCATCGACAACATGATATTCGCCTACTTTCTTGGTATGTGCTCGTTTCTGGCCGTGTCCAAGAATGTCAAGACTGCGTTCGGTCTTGGCATAGCGGTGACCTTCGTACTGATAATCGCCCTTCCGGTCACATGGTGCATCAACCAATATCTCCTCATGCCCGGCGCCTTAAGCTGGCTGGGTCAAGAATATGCCGAAACCGACATCTCGTTCCTGGGACTGATAATGTTCATAGCCGTCATTGCCGCCTTGGTGCAGATTCTGGAAATGGCCATAGAGAAATATGCTCCGGCGCTTTATAACTCATTGGGAATCTTCCTGCCGCTGATCGCGGTGAACTGCGCCATTCTCGGTGCGGTGCTTTTCATGCAACAGCGCGATTTCAGCAATGCCTGGACCGCTACGGTATATGGTGCCGGCTCGGGTATCGGCTGGCTATTGGCAATCACATGCCTCGCCGCGATCCGTGAACGACTGGATCAGTCAAAGGTCCCGGCGCCTCTGCGCGGAGTCGGAATCACTTTCATCATCACCGGCCTTATGGGAATCGCTTTCATGAGTTTCCTTGGCATTAAACTTTGACACCCCAAGACAATGTATATCTGCGATATTATTTGGAACAATGTGATGGCCGCGGCGATCATCTTTTTGGTGATAGTGCTCGCGCTGACCGTCATTCTGCTGGTGTGCAAACACTGGCTTGTGAACTCCGGCGAAGTAGCCATCGATGTCAACGACGGATCGAAAGTGCTTCATGCCGAAGCCGGTAAAAGTCTTCTCGCCACTTTGGGAGAGCAAGGGATTCATTTGTCTTCGGCTTGCGGAGGTAAAGGCAGTTGCGGACAATGCAAGGTGCAGGTGCTCAGCGGCGGCGGCGACATACTCCCCAC
>USIY01000086.1 GCA_900554845.1 uncultured Bacteroidales bacterium
GAGGGATGCCTCGTATACCCTGTAGTGAATTATGACGGCTCCTCTTCGTCGACAGGCTCGAAGATTTATATGGAGAAAATCCTTCCCGTCAATAAAGTAATGCCGGGTGAAGGCAACGCGGAGGACCGCGGAGTGTACATGCTGAAGCATCTGACAAAGGAAGATAACAATTCTTTCGCTTTGAAGGATCTTGTATGGTGCCAGTCGGAAGGAGCACAGGGTGTGGTTCCGACACGATACGTGGCCGAGCCTCGGTCCGCCAAGAAGACCGACACTCCCCTGAGCGCCGATCTGACCGCATGGTACGGTGCCTCAGCCGCCGCAACATTGAGAACGAATAGGAATTATGAGAGTGCCTTTGAAAATGACGCCATTACGGTTTATGACAGGTACGAACTGGACAAGGACCTTGCCGTCAACGAGAGCAACTACGGGAACTACAATAAGTACATGACCCTGACTTACTGTCACGAGAACACTCAGCCCAGCGACCTGCATCTTGCGGATTACATCACCGGCCTGGCAATGCAGTGTACTTTCCGTCCCGGTACGGTTTACAGCGGATATAACGCGACAACAGGTCTTGTGGAGAACACAAGCTATGAGACCGGCAGGACTTTCTGGCGTTTCACTCCGGTGAAACGTGATATGAAGGAGACGGAGGCAGTGTACTTCGACAATGAAACGGCGGCAAACGCCTACTCGCAAGCTTTCAAGGCAAACGAGAACGGCATTAATCCTGATGGCGTTCCGGGGGTCATAGAGAGATTCGATGACGCGAGATGCTACTACAACGTCTGGCTGAGACACGCCAACACGGATACCTTCAACAACGGATGGGATTCTACGGATCCTCACGAGACATTCCCGATGGAGTTCGGCATTGTCCGCAACAACATCTACCGCATCGGAGTGTCGTTCACCGGCCCCGGCAGCTCGAATCTGACACTCCGCGAGCCATGGAACGTCCGCTTCCGGATATTCGTCCGCAAATGGTACATTCGCGAGTTCCCGGAAGTACAGATACCCTTGATGTAAGGCTTCACATAATCACATTTTTTGAAAGGAATGAAACTACATAAATATTTAACCTACATGTCGGCGATTGCGCTGATGGCCACGACAGCGGGATGTGCGTCCGACGGACATGACGAGCCGTCGCAAGGGACACGTGCCGAGATAAGCATCAAAGCCGTCTCCGCAGATGACGAGGCCACGGGAAACGAGCTTATCAACTCTTGGTGGATAGCATTCGTCGACAAGGACCGCAAGGTCCGCGCGATAGTAGGCAACACGCAGACTCCTGCCGTGGAAAGCGATGTGGTAAACACCGACAATGTTCCGCGTGGCACTTATTCCCTCTATGCCTTCGCCAACCTGACACCGGATGAGGTCAAGTCAGCGACCGGCCTGGAATTCACTGTCGGGAAGGGAATCGCGTCACACGAGGATGTAATGTACAAGACATGGGATATGTCTGTACACGGCCTTAACGCCATGGAAGAGACAACTCAGGTGCCTATGACCGGTTTCCTTGACGGTGTGAAGATCACAAACGAGTACAATCAGTCATATAGTGTCGAGGTGGTGAGAATGGTCGCAAAGATGCGGTTCAGCTTTACCTCGGCGTCCAATAAAGATGTGACGGTCCACAAAGCGATCCTCAACGATTATTCTCTGGAACCTATCAAGGCGTTCCCGACATATTCCTCTTTAGGTTCTGCCCCCGATTTCACCCAGGCTGTCACCACCCCCACTGCCTTCGGACTATTCACAAGCGACAACTCCGGCCTGCTGACAGTTCCGGCAAAGAGTGAAACAGCGCAGATCGGCTGGTTCTATCTGCGCGAGTGCAAGAGCGAGAATGACATGAGCCTCGGACTCAACGTGAGCTATGCCGACAAACCGACGCATGACGTAAGCTTCACCGTCACCGGCCTTAGCCATGTGAACCGCAACGACTTCATCAAAATACCGCTGAAATTCACCGACGACAACGACAAAGTGACAGTCACGCCTACTTTCTATCCCCCTATCGGCGGTTATCCGGCGATGATCGTGGTGGATGAGGATAACGCCAGCATAGTGACTTTCAAGACTCAAGGAGCTTTCATCTTGACAGCGGCGATTGAGAAAGCCGACGGAACAAAGGTAACCGGCAGCGACATCGCGTTCGCCGAGTTGGTTTCAGTAACCGGCGACACCGGAATCTTCACGACGATACCGAAACTTAGCGCTTCGACATGCGACATAACCGGAGATGCGGGAAACACTCCGGGCACAGCGGTGCTAAAAATAAGGATAAAAGTCCGAGTGGGATATGACGAGACCACGGGAGTGGCCGTATGGCAGGATTATCCCGGGGAATACACCGTGACAATTATCCGCGCCGACTGACTTATGCTTATTACGGACGGACGTCTTTGCAGACGGCCGCCCGACTATTTATTTGCGTGACCATGGGACGTTCCGATTTGTCAATCGGGACAACCGGTCCAATAACATGATAACCATATAAACTGAACGTTAATGAAGTTTATACTCCATGCGCTACCTCTCCTGTCCACTATACTGTTGCCGCTGACAGCGGCACTCCCCGTTGCCGCGGAGCGGGTGGCTCTTATCAACGACGCCGCTCAGCTCAGCACCAATACAGGCGTAAACATCGGAACAGCCCTTACGGACGACAACGGCACCACGTCATGGCAAACGCCGGACGCCGTCGGTGCGTCCGACGCCGGCAATCCCCGGGGCCTCCATTACATTCAGGTAAAACTGAACGAGCCCCTGACCTTGGCCTACGACGAGGACATAATCGTCTACATGCAGCGGGCGAACAACAAGACAATGCAGCCCACCGCAATGGAAATAATGGTTTCTTCCGACGGCATTGCCTGGGAAACGTTTGTGGACGTGCAGACCGCCAAAACTTATCAGAAGGATCCATCCCTCGACAATCCCTCCACTCATGTTTATTTCACATATCGAGGACCAAATACAAAAGAGTATTCCACTCGAATTCATACGACAAAAACGTTTCAATATTTGCGTTTCATCGTAAAAGCCAACAATTCAAAAACTCTTGTATCCGGTTCCGATATGATCCGCCGTATGGATCTTGCCGAGTTTCAGGTCATAAAGCTCGGACGTTCCGACACATACAGCGAAAACCAGATTGACCGTTTCCGTCTGATATCCGACTATTACCATGACGGCACTCCCCATACGGGCGAAAACGGCAAGGAATACTATGAATATGAAGATTTTACCTTTGAGAACACCCGGGGCATTTTTGACGAAAGACTCCGGGGTACCAAAGACCTTCCGGAGGATTGGCTGGATGATTGGGAGGCGTGCTGGGATGCCGACGGAATATGGAAAAAAGACAAACTCAAATTACATAATGCCGGCATAGAAATGCCGAAATATTCTTTCATCACCCACGAAGAGGATCCACTGATTGAGCCGGGACAAAAACGTCAGCGCACTCATGTCATCGAGCATGAATTGCTGGCGATTCCCGGCGACGCCATCGCTTTGTATCCATATTTTACTTTATATGATGAATCCTATCCTCACAAATATGAGGAAAACTTCGTACATTGGTATGATTACCGCACAGGAGGCAATCTGATTGACCCCTATTCCGGCAAGCGCATGCTTGATTTCCTCATAGATCCATCCAAAATATTCTTTAACAACGATCATGGTTATTTCGGAGGAGTAGGAGCACGCAATCCCATGAATGAAGTATCCTATGGCATACCTCGTTTGGCTAAAGAAGGGGAAAGCGATGAAATAAAAATTGGAAGTGTCGAAGAATACCTCAATTTTGTACGCGAGGCCAACAACGGATACTCGCCGATAAAGAGGAATGTCATACTTACCGCAGATCTGGATTTTGCAGGAGTGGAATATAAGGATCCGAAATCGATTGTGCTTGGATCAAGCGACAACACGCCGTTTATGGGAGTGTTCGACGGGCATGGTCATACGATTAAAAATCTAAAAATCAACTGTCCTCAATCACCGGCGATAGGGTTCATCGGATATCTGGCGGGAACCCTTCAAAACATCACATTCGACAGTTCATGCGAATTTACAGGAAGGCATGAAGTCGGTATCGTAGGAGAGGCATATTCAAATCAATGGGATGCTAATAAACAGGCTGATTCTTATATCACCAATGTCGTCAGCTACGCCACTGTTATCGCTACAAATAAATCTGACGATACTCGTGAATGGCCTGTTATTTGGGGAAGCCGGGTAGCGGGCGGAATATTAGGTGGACAGAGTACAAATACAACTGCAGACAGTTACAAAGCGGTAACCATCTCCAATTGCGCCACCTTAGGAAGCGTCATATCCCAATATAAACCGCAATGGGAAACCGTAAAGTACTATCCGGCGGGTCAATTGGTGGGCTATGCCCAAAATATGAACATCAATAACTGCTGGAGCACCGCGACCCTGCAGTGCATGGTTGAAGACCCGGAATCGCAGAATCCCTATGCACCAGAATATATATTGTCAGACGATCCTTCTCCTAACTTCTACATCAAACCCGAATACGGAAAAATCAAAATAGACAATTGTTTTTCCAGCTATGGAGCTAACGAGTTAAACACTGTATCACCTGAAAATTGGGAAGACATTCCTGTCGGGGAACCCATCACTTATCTTGGCTCCACGTGGATTATGGGAGAGACGGGCCCTGTAAATGAATATGCCCCGGTTGATTCAGGTTTGCGTCCCAGCACAGCGCCACAAGATATTGACAAGGGAAACATCAACGGAGCTTACGCCACTTTCTTTTTCCCTCGTTCACCCTACAGAGCCAATGGTATACACGCCTCGCTGCCTTTTGTAGACAAGGATGGGAATGTGCTGAAAGTCAAAAATGCGGACGGCACGGAGCGTGATGCGGACGAGTACACCATCGCAGCCGATTTCAGCGTTAGTTTCGATTATACCAAAAGCATCGATTACAATACAAAAACAATTCTTGAGCCCGAGCTTGTGTACCGTCACATTTTCCATATAAAGGACGGTAGAAAATTTGCGGAGGATTTCTCAGGATCGGTTGCAAAGAACAGAGAATACACTACAAAACATCGACGCGTGATCACGGCCCGCGCCGGGGTGGATTTCCAGGTACGTCTTGACGCCCCGATTCCGACGGATCCAAAGAACGGAGCCCGCTCACGGTATTATTATAAAATCAGTGAGACTGACTACCGCCGTATTTGCGGTGTCGGTTTCGAAATTTATGATATCTCAGGAGGAACGGATCAACCCGAATGTATCTTAAAATATCGTGACGGCAATCAGACTCAAATTGAATCATGGACTGAATACGCTCAATATTTCAGTCTCGGCAAAGGATTCAAAGGACAAGGCAAACGTGAAATCGACGGAATAACATATTACGCATGCGGAGGTTTTGGAGCAGAACAAGTCAACTATAACCGCTTCCTTTGTATAGGTCAGGGAGGAGCCGTAGCGAACAAAA
Source organism: uncultured Bacteroidales bacterium (assembly GCA_900554845.1). Taxonomy (GTDB): domain Bacteria; phylum Bacteroidota; class Bacteroidia; order Bacteroidales; family Muribaculaceae; genus Lepagella. The sequence continues at coordinate 5,513 of USIY01000086.1, forward strand.
AATATTTAATAAGATTACTGGCCAGGGATGTCAACGGAGATTATATCAGTCCAGCGGATCCCACCGATATCGACGGCACGCAAAACAAGGATTACCGACTTGTTTACCGCGAGTTCATCATTGAATTCGTAGACACCAAAAAGGCTTTTTATGCAACGGAAGCCACAATGGAGGAAGACATTTATAAAAATGGAGAGAACAGCGGTTATTGGGCAGGACAGGAAGAAGCGCTTGACAATAAATGCGGCGCGCCGATCTCAAAGATCGATTTCGATGAATATATGGTCTTGACGGGTAATTCCACAACTGGACAACAACCCAATATGGACTATCTTTATCATCGATCCGAGAACTGTAACGGTTCACAAATTTACGACGGTTACTATGGCTTAAGATGGCCGTTGCCCCGAACCATGTGTAATTATGGCTTTACTTACGGGAAGATTCACAACTATAATCTTTACCGTGTGTCACAGCACAGTTCCCAGACAGACTGGAATGCGAATGTAAGCGGTCATAAGAACGAGGGTTACGATGATGGTCTGTTTGACCGCCATTTCTATGACCTGTTTACCGCCTATAAGAAAGATCAGGCCAAACCGGAGGCTGAAAGAAAGGGTCTTACGCCTCCCAAGACTCCCGACGACTGCGGCTTTTTCTACTACATTAATGCCGCGTCCGACCCCGGTGTGAGCGCACGCCTTAATGTCGGCAAGCTATGTAACGGTGCAAATCTGTTCATATCCGCATGGGTGGCGGAATTTTCAAATTCGAGTGAAAAAGCCAATGTATCATTCAATCTCGTAGCTGTCACTAAAGACGACACGCGCACGAAAGTCCATTCGTTTATAACCGGTCCGACAGTCGGCGGCCAGGACAGCTATTGGTATAAAGTCTATTATGACTTCACACCTGATTTCAGTCTTTTGGGCATAGCCCCCGCCGACATCGATCACTATGAAATCGAACTTGACAATAACTGCGCGAGTTCAGAGGGCGCTGACTATGCCATCGACGATATCCGTGTATATATGATCGGAGCCGATGTCAAGGCAGAGCAGTTGAACTTCCCCTGCGACGACAAGGACAAAGTAGTGGACATGAAAGTCTACACTCCGTACAGGAATTTATTGTCGCTCTCAGCCTTGGATCCAGCCGAAGACTCCGCCGACGGCACTGATTTCGATGTATATTATACCATACTTGACCGCGCTATTTATGATAATGAAATAGCAAACGACGCCAAAGATCTACAAAGCGCATACAATAAAGCCGTCATAAGAGGATGTTATGGTATTGACGGCACTCCAACGGATTCCGACGCCACTTATGGAAAGATTACCGCCAACACATTCTATGGCAATATGCCTGAGTACACCGAAAGTTTGTACACGGCCATGCGTTATAATGCAGAGGGATATGATGTGGATTATCTTGCGTTCAACTGCAAGGTGCAGTCCGACCAACTCCGTGTGGGCAAGGATTATATAATCGCAGTGTTCACCGACGGACTGGTTCACGACGACGGGTGGGTGCCCGAGGCCGCGGACTTCAAGCTCAGCGACGAGTGCTCGTCACGTTGCGTCGTGACAATCCAGGGCTCCAAGAAGATCAAGATCGACGGAGTGATGTCGTCGGAGGACGCAAGCCGCGAATGTTGCGAGAACCAGACACCGATGGTGCAGATAGACATCCAGGGTTATCTGCAGAACAGCGACGGCGACAAGATAGGCGATCAGATCGACGCCATGAAGAACGCTTGCTTCGACTGGTATCAGGGCCCGAGCGGCGACTTCTACTCCGCGACCGACGAAACCGGAGCATTGTATCTCTGGGAGGTCCTCGCCACATTCCGCAACGAGTATCCCTCGGCCGTGACCGCCGACATGCCGCTGACCGCGGATTACACCGAGGCCATGCGAAAATACCTCTATGAGGCCACCACCGGAGTGGACGGCAAGCGTCCGCTGCTACTGCTGCATCAGCGCAGCTACATATTCCCGCCGGCAGTGCTCCCCGAGGATATGGACGAGTACACAATGTACGTCACCGCCATCCCCTGCGACAACCAGTTCAACACCGAGGACTACATTATCTGCAACTCCCCCGTCGAAGTGCCGATGCACGTACACCGCCACGCCCCGGCGATGAAGAACGGTCTGGCGATAGAATATCCTGAATATATGGACGACGTTCCCATTCGTATCGGACTCAAGCAACTCCGCGCCGCAAGCGCCGATGTGGACTACGACGATGTGAACGTGAAGGATTTCGAATACAAAGGCGTGACTCTCGACTGCCCGATCCGTTATGTGGACAGCACGATCGAGGGTGTCGAGGGCATGACCATCTTCAATACCTCCGAGATTGTGAACGGCACGGAGAATACGGTCTATGACCGCTCCGTTTACCTCTCGGAGACCAACGACCCGGAATACCTCAAGTCCGAGGCGCTGAGCGCCGGCACGCATGTGGACGGCGAGGATGACGAGGAGGGTATGCTCCGCATCGGATATGTGGCCAGGCTCGACGCCGAGACTCATGACAGCCCCTCGGCGCAGTCAAAGAACATGGCTTATATGGTGTTCGACAAAAAGTTCAACTTCAAGGAGGGCTACTACTACCGCATGAAGTTCCGCTACAGCGAGATTCCGCTGGAGGATCCCGACTACATACCACCCTGCATGGGCGAGCAGGTGGTGACTCTCAAGGTGGTGCCCGAATACATGATGTGGACCGCAG
>USIY01000087.1 GCA_900554845.1 uncultured Bacteroidales bacterium
CTAATGTAATTCCACACAATGCCCCGATGTCCACTCATATCATAGACATCGGGAGCAACGTAGATTGACTATTTTGTTATCAGCGGAGTACGGGTAGCGCTACAACCTTACCCTCGACAGGTGTCAGTCTCAGATAATGAAGGCCCTTGCCAAGACCGCTGAGGTTTACTTCGGCTTCGCCCTCATTATCAACAGTGAATTCTTTTACTCCATTGGAATTAAAGATGTCGAGACGGAATTTACCGGGACAACTAACCTTGGCTACACCATCCTCAACTTTAAGTTTTCTTTCGGCATGGGATATGGCGTCAACGCCTGATGGTGAAATTTTGAAGTTACCGTTGAAACCATCTTCCAGATTTAATTCGATAGACATAATGTCCTCGAATATGAGTGTATATCTCCCGGGCTCAATTCCATCGTACGTGGAGGTGATGTCGTATAGACACAAGCAATCCGCCATACCGTCTTTAGCCCATACGTTACATGTCAACACATCTCCTTCGCGAGTGATCTGGCTTCCGAAGTCGTATGCGGCACAGTCGAACACACAATCATGCCATACTATAACGAGTTTACCCTCATTGTAGCTGACTGTCCATGAAATTTGCTCTTCTCCATATTCATGAAGAGGCATTGAAGTGGGATTATCGGAATTTTTACATCCGGAATCAGTTACTGACAACGGGATGATTACTTCACCATAGGATGTATTGTAACACAGCATCCCGACCATAACGGCGAAGATAGAGGCAAGTAGAAATTTTCTCATCTCTGTTTGCGTTAGTTAGATAATTTTAGTGATTACAAAATTAATATTTTATTGTATTAATACAAAATATTTAACAAAATTATATACAATATTAATAATATTTAGATAAATTATTATTTTTGTTAGTAAAATTTAACATAAATTGTTGAAAGAGTCGCTCGTTTATATTATCACAGGTTGTAGTCTGAACGGCCTTAAGCCGTCCAGACTACTGATTAAGTGATACTTTGTGATTGATTAGGACAGTTCTTCGTAACAAGCAAGTCAATTTCTTTCAACACTTCAGATACTAATAATATGTGCAACTAAATAACTGATATCAAATCATGGAATCTTCTTCGTTTTATATTAAAGAGAAAAAGTATGAACTAATCTATCATATCAAATTAAAAAATCGATATTTTTTGCTAATTTTGTGATGTGACATAGAATCCGATCCATAGATCGTGTTTCCGAGTCTTTATAATTATGAATATTCAGAAGGATTTACCCAAGCATATATCACCTTCAGCCGCAAAAGCTTTTTACGGCCGCAGCCACAAAATGTCGGAAATGTCCGATAGGGAAATTGTGGAAAAATTGATCGAGAGGGACGCGATGGTGACTCATTGGTTTCTTTACGTAAAGTGCCGTCCGCTTTTTATGAAGCTTATCAGCAAACTGTTCAATCATCCTGTGGAATATGATGAATTTGCTAATGAGGTGGCTGTATTGCTGTTGGAAAACAATGAATATAGACTTCGGCAGTTTGATTATAAGAGTTCTATATGTCTTTGGCTCAGGACTTGCCTGATAAGATATTTCATAAGGAACAATGATATGATGATAGAAGATCGCACAAAAGAGTCTCCTTATAATATAATGCCGGAAACGTCACAAGACATGAACGAGGATGAGGTGAGCCGTGCAACGGCCAGATTCGATATAGAGACTCTGCTTAATGAGCTTGATAAAATCAATCCTCGTCATGCATATGTGGTCCGAAGGGTGATGCTGGAGGACGCTGAATTTGACGTTGTGGCTGAAGAACTGCACATACAGGTCTCAAATCTATACAATATTAAGAAAAGAGCAATAAAGGATCTTTCCTGCATTGCATTAAACAGGATAAAATGAACGGGATATCAGATAATTTGCTCGCCTCTTTTCTGGAGGGAAACGCGTCACAGGAAGACACGCTCTTGATATTGAACGCGGCCGCGTCGGATTCAGAACTTCGTAAAGTTATAGAATTGTCATATGAAATGGACGAGGAGGATGAAATGGCACCGGGCGATATCCTGCCGATGCAGGCTTTGGTTGCCAGAGAAAGAGAAAACCGCTGTGCCGTGATGTGCGAGCTTTATATACTTTCTCTATACGGTATCGACATAACCATTGAAGACTGGGAGCGGAAGGCTTACAGTCACGGATGGCTCAAAGAAGGTGGTACGCCGGTACATAATATTGGAAGATTGCTGGAACAGGAATGTTTCTCAACATCAAGGACATTTCATAACACCGTGAAAGATTTAAATAAAGCACTGAATGAAGGCCATGTAATCGTGGTTGTGGATGGAAAGGAACTTACTACCGATATTGACAATCTGAATCGCGAAAAATTGGAGGACGATTTTATTGGTGCCGATCCTAACCATGCTGTTGTGGTGACAGGGATTGAGAAGGGACGAGTGACATATTTCGATCCCGCGCTTAGTAAGATAATGAATATTACCTTGGAGCGTTTTATTGACGCCTGGGAGGATTCGTCAAATTATATGGTTAAGGTGTCAAAGCGCGATCTCAACAATTACGAGCCACATCCTATAGACCTCAGTGACGTGTATCTGCCTGAGGAGTTGACGGAACTTCGCGAGGCCATCGCCGAGAACGCACACGAAGTATGGGCCCAAGGAAGAAAGGAGCAGGGATGGACATACGGTCCCAAACGTAATGACGCGTTGAGGCAGACTCCGGATATGGTGCCTTATAGCGACCTGACGGATGAGGAAAAATATTTTGACCGGGAAATGGCCATGAACAGCATAAAACTGCTGAAGAAACTCGGATATAAAATTGTTAAAGAATAATGTCGGTAGCTGCCGGCTTGTTTTTGCTTTCAATACCGATACCGAAGAGAGCAAAGTCATAAATCACCGGATCCTCCGGTCGCAAAGCACGAAGCATGGAGGTAAGTTCGTCAACGGCTTTGCGGTCGTTCTGCTTGCGGGTCAACAAACCGAGTGAACGTGACACATTGCCCACATGCACGTCAAGAGGTATCAGCAATTGAGAGGGTTTGATGAAGGACCATACCCCCATATCCACTATCCCGTCGTCTCTGACAAGCCATCTGAACGCCATGTTGATTCGTTTCAGCGCTGTCTTTTCAATATCTTGAGGCAGACAGCGGCTGTCGCTCGCACCGCCGTTCGCTTCGGCAAGAACAGAAAGCAGGTGTCGTGTAAATGAGCGAGAAGGAGCTTCATCCCCATGGATGTTCAGACTTTGCGCCCAGTCCGCGAGAGTCGGATACTTGTTGTATATCTTTCTGAGTCCACGAAGGTAATATTGGAGATTACGGTTGAAAAAAGTGCGGTGAATGTTTTTGTCGGGGTCCAATGTCTCATATGCCTCTTCCATTACATATTCATGCGGGGATGAATCCATCATGGAGAGCATCTTGTCGCAGTTTCTGCATATCATTATGCGGTTGCCCCAGGCTATCGTAGCCGACAACAATGCCGCTATTTCTATATCAGGCAATGAGGAATATCTTCTTGGGAACTGAACCGGATCGCTACTGATAAAAGATGGTGAGTTAATTCGTTCCGCTTCCGTATCAAGCAGTTCTACGATGTCCGTGGACAACTCGGGAATAATTGTCTTATTTGTATTGGCCATATGTAGTGTCTTTGTTATCCAAAACAACGCAAAAATACGAATTATTTGTCAAAGGAGCAATATTGGTATTTATATGAGAGAAAAAGTTAAAGCCATATGCCTTATTCTTTATAATTTTGCGAATACAATAACAATTTTTAATATTAATATGAAACCGCACGTAATTTGTCATATGATGTCGTCGGTTGACGGCAGAATTGACTGCGCGATGACCGTCGAAATAGACAAAACCGATGCATATTATGAGGCTCTTGACAGCCTGCAGTTTGACGCGGTGTTGGAAGGCCGTGTAAGCCGACAGATGCACTATGCTCTTCCTGAGCCATTCATGGCGAATGAAAAAGCTCCTATTGGAGAGGAGAAATATTGCATTGCCCATAAGGCGGACCATTATGACATAGCTGTCGACACTCATGGCTCGTTGTTATGGCCCGAGAGCGCATCAGAAGACAACTTGTTGGTAATCACTGACGAACAATGTCCTGTTGAATATCATGAATATCTGACAGAAAAAGGAATATCATGGATTGCCTGCGGAAAGAATGGAATAGATTTTAATAAAACCCTGGAAATTCTCGGAAATAAGTTCGGAATAAAGCGTCTTGGGGTAGTAGGAGGCGGCCATATCAACGGAGCCTTTCTACAAATAGGATTGCTTGACGAGGTCAGCGTTATGATAGGCGGCATCGACGGGCGCGCCGGGATGGCTGCGGTTTTAACTTTGGAATTGTTAAGACGCAACCATATTTCTTAACTAGCGTTATTATTATGAGTTTTTGCTAATAATTAAAATGAATGGAATGCAGAGAAGCATTCGCATAATCAATATAAGGAAAGACTTTGGATTCGTTAATAACCAAAGATGAACTCTCATGCGCCAGATAATACGACATTTTACAGACGATGACCTGTATAAGTTCACCATGTGTTGCGCGGTGATAAAGAATTTTCCCCGCACGCAGGTGAAGTATCGGTTCAATGACCGAAACAATACGGTTTATCCTCCGGGATTTGCCGAAGAGTTGCGGCGCCAGATCATGATGCTTGAGTCGGTGGCGATCACCGATGAAGAGATTGCCTTCATGCAGCGACGTTGCCGCTACATACCCGCATGGTTTTACAGTTATCTCAAAGGCTTCCGTTATGACAGCAGATGGGTTAAAGTCAGTCAGGATGAAACAGGGCATCTTGACATAGAGTTCGAGGGATGTTGGAGCAACACCATATTTCTTGAAGTCAAGGTACTGGCTATAATTTCAGAATTATACTACATTATGACCGGACTCGATCGATCATTCGATTATGAGGCGTATTACGCCGAATCTTACGACAAAGCGCGAAGGCTGATCGATGGAGGCTGTACGTTCAGTGACTTCGGGACCCGTCACCGCGCTTCCTTTCAGGCGCAGGACACTGCGGTCAGAGCTATGAAGGAATGTCAGACTGAACTACAAGGCTCCGGCCAATTCATTGGCACGAGCAATGTGTATTTAGCCATGAAATACGACCTTGTGCCTATAGGGACTATGGCCCATGAGCTTATATGTGCCATCGCCGGGATGTATGGTCCGCAGATGGCCAACTATCTTGCTATGAAGACATGGGCGAACACCTACCGCGGGGCCTTGGGCACTTTTTTATACGATACTTACGGATGGAGAATCTTTAGTCTGAATTTCTCTGAGGATTATGCCAATATGTTCAAAGGCCTTCGTGTTGACAGCGGCGACAACTATAAGGAACTTGATTTGATTATCGATAAATACAAAAGCCTCAATATTGACCCGCGCACCAAGCAGATCGTTTTCAGCAACGGACTGGATGTCGACAGTGCGATTGAAATACAGAAATACGCGAAGGACAAATGCATTCCTTCTTTCGGCATTGGCACTCATTTCACCAATGATTTCAAGGATGTCAAACCTATGAACATCGTCATAAAACTAATAGCGGTGAAAATCACTGAATCATGGCCGTTTTACTGTGACACCTGTAAACTGAGTGAGGACGCGGGTAAATATTCAGGCGATAAATCTACTGTTAATCGGTTTCTTGAAACTCTACATCTTGAGGCTCCTCAATGATGAAAGGAATGACGGTATGGACAAATACAATCATCTTACAACAGACAGCACCGTTGCCGATGTTGTAAATAATCATTCATTTCTGACATCTCTTGATTCTTATTTCCGGTCCGCTTCTGATTATCAGCGGCACCGTTTCTACAGTGACCACGCTTGTATCCAGCCCCAGTGCATTTTCTACTGACTCGGATATATGCCCCAGTGTCTCATAAGCCGCCAGTACCTTGCGTTCATAGGCATTGCAGATGCTGACGGGGGAGAAGACCCGGCGAATCAGAACGAACCGGAAGTCGCCTGGAATTCCATATTTTTTCATTGAAGGATATTTGCTTGTCAGCGAAAGATCGCCGGATTCCACAAGATCTTCCACGATCTGCCTCAGAAATACGTTGATCCGCGGCTGCACCTTGAAGCCGAATCTCACGGTCACCAGAAAAATCGCGTCTTTGACCATCGTGTCCACAGAATAATCGAGTGTATATGGCATCGAGGTTTGCTCAATGCGGATAATCCAGTAATGGTCGGCCCTTTTGGGTTGTTTGTTTATTATCGAATACAGCAATTTGCTTTCTACCATATTCTTTGTCGGAGAAAAGCTGATGTAGACCACATTCGATGCATAGCGGGATATTTCCTTATCATTCCTTATCGCTGTTATTAGGTCTATGTAATCCGGGAAATATTTATAATCCACATGACTGCGATGGAATGAGCGTCCTTTGTTCCAGACAAACATTATACAGAACAGTCCGCAGGCAATCAGAACAGTAAACCAGCCTCCATGCCCGAACTTGAACATATTGGCAGCAAAGAATGCTCCTTCCAACGAGCAGAACACAATGAAAAAAGAGGAAGTGAGCCACGCTGGCATCCCAATGTTCCTCATATAACGCCACAATAGTATTGTGGTGGCCAGCATCGTTAGTGTAATGGCGAGACCATATGCCGCTTCCATACGGCCCGACGACTGGAACAACAGTACCGTGCCCACACAACCCACATACAGAAATAGATTTATTCCCGGAACATACAACTGCCCCTTGACATTTCCCGTATAGTTAATCTTCATCCTTGGCCAGATATCCAGATTCACAGCCTCGCCTATCAAAGAAAACACACCGCTTATCAGAGCCTGGCTTGCTATTATCGCGGCAACAGTAGCTATGACTATGCCGGTGCCTAAAAATCCTGCGGGCATCATTCCGTAGAACGGATTCACCCGGCCGTCAATAGATCCGGCATGAGCCAGAATCCATGCGCCCTGCCCGAGGTAATTTAGAATGAGCATGACCTTGATGAAAAACCAGCTGAAAGTGATGTTGTAACGCCCGCAATGCCCCAGATCGGCATATAGTGCCTCTGCACCCGTGGTGCAGAGAAACACAGCCCCGAGTATGAACATCCATTCAGGGCTGGAAATTATCAGTCTGACCGCATAATAAGGATTGAATGCCTTGAATATAGTCAGATCGCTCCATACATTCATCACACCGAGGATGCCGAGCATCAGAAACCACACGAGCATTACCGGACCAAAGAACCTGCCGATCTTAGTCGCTCCCGAACGCTGCACTAAGAACAACAGAGTTATAATCACCAGCACAATGGGCACCACAGGCGTCGACACATATAATGAACGCAAGCCCTCCACAGCCGATGTGACTGTCACCGCCGGCGTTATTATGCCGTCGGCGAGCATCGCGCTGGCTCCGATGGCAGCCACAATGAACGGCCATCCACTTGTCCCTGTCTTCTTCACCAGTGAAAAAAGTGCCAGTATGCCACCCTCTCCGTTATTGTCGGCACGGAGAGCTACGGTCACATACTTGATTGTGGTCTGAAGCGTGAGAGTCCATATCACGCACGACACCGCTCCGATAATATAATCCCGGTCTATTTCAGGACTGACATTAAGAATAGCCTTCATGACATAGAGCGGCGATGTTCCGATATCGCCAAACACAATTCCTATGGCCACGAGCATCCCCGCCGCACTCAACCCTGTGATCCTGTTACCCTTCCGGCTCATCCCTCCTTAAATAAACGGTTGAAAAATATCATTATAAGGATTGCATAACACATTATAAATGCAAAAATATAACACTGATTCCATTCCATAAGTTTGTTCCGTTACCTCTTCATCACCTCCAACTTATTACATACTGTCCCAATCCCGGGATTCGGATCTTTCCAAAAGTATCTTACGACATAATCATGGCTGTCGGGTGCGTCCTGCCAAATGAGTTCGAGTCGCGGTTTCCCGTCATCTTCATTAGCCGGATCTAAGAAACTGTTTAAATTTATTTTCAGAGAATTTTGGGGTTGTTTTTGAGATGATTTATCTCCCTTTGGTCGATGAGCTGAAGGTTAGCAAGTTGAGGATGCAGCAATTACCATATTGCGACTGACGAGACTTGGCGAAATCAGCCAAAAAGAACTT
>USIY01000088.1 GCA_900554845.1 uncultured Bacteroidales bacterium
CACGATGAGTGCTGGTTGCGAATTGTCCGGAGCTTCGCGAAGCGCCAGGGTTTCGCTTGGGAATGCCGCTCCTCCGTCGTTGGTGGCGATCACTCTGAAGGAATGAATGTCATGATCGGGCACCTTGATGTCGAAATGTGTGCTTTTTGTAGTCGCTATCTTATGGAATCCCATACTGGAACCGGAACGTTCCATGACCACATATTCCGTTGGCATCGCGGTTGATTCAAGTTCATCGCGTGTAGGTTCCCAGCTCAGACGGTACTGGCCTTTCTTAGTACGTTTTATGCTGAAATTCTTTACAGGAAGCGGTTGGATCACCAGTTCACGGTCTTTACGCTGAGCCAGGAATCGCGCGAGCGCTTTATAAATGGCGCGACCAACGGTAAACCGGAACTCAGGATCAAGTCCGTACTGCATATCGGCGAAGTTCTGATGGCTCATCAGCTCGATCAAGGTGGTGGGAACTTCAGGCACACGGGCCTCCACGTATGATTTGTCCCACATGGAGCGACGCGTCCAGTTGGGTTCCCATTGGCGCTTGATGTCACGGGTGATCTGCTGCATCACCATGTCCGTGAGCATTCGTGAATTGATTCGCGGAGTTCCGTCGATATAGCTTGCTCCGTTTTGAGTGAAATATATGCCCAGTGTGCCCACGAATGAATCGTCAGCTTTTTTACCTGCGTCGGAATGCAACGCGAACGATAGGTCTACCGGAAGGTTAAGCCCCTCGCGGTCCGGCAGGACGCGTGATCCTCCGGCAAGATAATTCACCCAGTGACCTCGGCTGGTATAGTCGTCTTTATAGTCGTTGGAACCATGGTAGGGTGAGTATACATATTCCGGGAATCCGGCCCAATGCAGCCAGTAGCGGGCACCTTCCAGGAATCGAGGATAACCCGATGTCCGGAATGTCGGGGCCGCGCCTCGCTGAGCGGGTTTCTGTTCCGGAGTCTGTTGTTCGGCGTCGGGACTGTCGGGAGTGTCCGGGGTCTCCCCGGCGCCTGTGGTCTCGTCAACGGTTTCGTCATCCGTTTCCTCATCTTCATCTGACTCAGAGTCATCATCCCCTTGGTCGTCATTATTGACGGGTGTGGAGGGATCATAATATATGTCCGAGCGATGCGGCGAACGTGCTATATTGCCCATACCGCCTCCGATCTTTACTGCATCGGCCGTGACGATGGTCCCGGGTGTGCCTTCCGTGAGGTTGGTCAGAGTCACTATGGGTTCCGTGTCGCTGTATCCCTGTTCCAAAGGCACCGTGCATAGATATATCCATGTGCCCCCTCCCATTTTCTGATTGACGGTGAATTCCTTGCTGCCCCCGGAATAATTGACGGTGTAATGGGCGTCTTCCGTGGAATTCGGAAGAGTCTTGTAGCTTACGTAGACTGCATATTCTCCGCTTTCGGGAATGTCAGCGTACCATCCGGCGATGGAAGGCTTGGAATTTTTGTCCACTGTCACGGTTTGACGGTAAGTGCCGTTCTCGAAGGGATTTTCAGTGTCACGGAAATCGGGAAGATCATATATGAAACCCTCTTCGGTTCCGGTGGTCCATGTTTGCATGGCATTGTTCTCCCTGTAGGTGGTCTGCGAATATACGCGACCCTCCGGATTGATATCGTTGTCGACTATCACCTCGTTCTTGTTGGTGTCGCGCTCGCGGGGAAGGAACACATAAGCGCCGGCATTCTCGAGCATGGGAACTACGAAAGGAAGAATATAGCTCATCGTGTAAGTGTCCTCGACGGTCTGGAACAGGAGAGGACGCTGCCATTGCCATGCGCCGTTCTTGAAGTACCGTCCGTGACTGTGCCACATGGCTATGATGTCGTTGGGCATACCTTTCTTTGTGTCGGCCAAAGGATGGAGCTCGGTGACAAAAGGCGGATTCTTACGGAATTCTACGGGTAGTTTGTCCACCTTGGTTATGTAATATGTCAATGATTTCCCGTTAACGCTCAAGGAAACGCGGTAATCCGATATGGAGTCCGGCAACGCTGCCTTGACATTGTTCTGGAGCGTGTCGATAAGGCCGCGTGTCACGGGAAGATATGTGAAGTTCTCATTAAGTGAAACGGCCGCCGTATGTATGGAATGATTCGGCTTGACGCTGTTCACACGCAATCCGCCCGGGTCAAGGTGCGAGGGAATGGTGCTTTTCAGGGCGCTGTCAACAGCAAGCGTCAGCGGGTCGTTCTGAGGGACTTCCTTTTGAGGCGCAACATATTTGGTCTTGGCTACATTGCGGCCGCGGCGGCTTACTTTACGTCCTTTCTTTGTCCTGGAACTTTTTCTGTTTTTCTTTTTTGTGGTGGAACGTTTCTTTGATTTGCTTGATTTCTTTGACGTTGATTTTTTTGTCTTTTTCGCTTTGGAATTTTTCTTTGGAGCCGGGGCGGCACTGGCCGCGGCGGATGGTTCGGCGCTGGCCGTGAAATTATCAACCGCTCCTAAGCAAAGCAGTCCTACTATCAATAGGTATATTAAATGCTTGAATTGCATAACAACATCAATTGTAAAATTCAGTAATATGAGTATTTTCAAAAGATACAAAGTTACAAAAAAAACCGCACAGTCCCAAATGAGAGTGTGCGGCGTTAACAATTGTTATCGTTATAGTATCCTATGCCATGCTGCCCGGCAATATTATTTCTGATCCAGAGTAAACGGCGTGTCAAGATCCTTTAGCAAAGGATGACGTGTGTCTTTTTCAGAAAGAATGGCGTGTTCGGGGTCGATTTTCCAGTCGATGCCAAGGGTAGTGTCCAGAATTGAAATTCCGCCGTCAGCTTCAGGACAATAGAAATTGTCGCATTTATACTGAAATACTGCGGTGTCGCTTAGCACTGAAAAACCATGGGCAAAACCGCGGGGAATAAAGAACATTCTGTGATTGTCCTCCGTCAATTCCACAGCCACATGCTGTCCGAAAGTTGGAGAGTCCTTACGGATGTCCACCGCTACGTCAAGAACCCGACCGCGCACGCAGCGCACCAGCTTTGCCTGTGTATGTGGGGGTCGTTGGAAATGCAGACCGCGCATAACGCCGTATTGAGAGCATGATTCGTTGTCTTGAACAAATTCCACAGGACCGATCTGACGGTCGAATTCCTGTTTGTTATAGGATTCGTAGAAGTACCCGCGAGCGTCTTTGAATATTCGCGGCTCCAGAATGAACACTCCGGGGATGGCTGTTTTTATTATCTCCATTATAATTGTGGTTCAATCAATAGTGCTATGTGTGCACTTAAGCTTTGACGGCTCCGTTGGGTTCCTGGGCCACACGCATAAGATATTTGCCGTATTGGTTTTTTATCATCGGTTGCGCCAGCTGAATCAATTTGTCACGGGTTATCCAGCCTTTACGGTAAGCGATATCCTCAAGACATGCAATTTTGAGCCCTTGGCGTTTTTCAAGCACCTCCACATATATAGAGGCATCCGCCAATGAATCATGTGTGCCTGTGTCAAGCCAAGCGAAACCGCGGGGCAGGATGCTTACTTTTAAATCACCTTTTTCAAGAAAGTGCTGGTTGACGCTGGTTATTTCCAGCTCCCCGCGCGACGAAGGCTTGATGTTTGTGGCAACTTCCACAACCTCGTTAGGGTAAAAGTAAAGACCCACCACCGCGTAGTTTGATTTTGGCTTTTCCGGCTTCTCCTCAATTGAGAGGCAACGTCCATCATCATCGAATTCCGCCACTCCGTAACGTTCGGGATCGTCAACCCAATATCCGAAGACTGTGGCTTTGTTTTCTTTTTCCAGAGTCTTTACCGCCCGTCCAAGAATATCATGGAATCCGGCGCCATGGAAAATATTGTCGCCGAGCACAAGGCATACGGAGTCATCTCCAATGAATTCGCGGCCGATGATGAAAGCTTGGGCAAGACCGTCCGGACTGGGCTGTTCGGCATATTCAAACTTTACTCCATAATCTGAGCCGTCGCCGAGCAACCGCCGGAAAGCCGGCAAGTCGGCGGGTGTGGAGATTATCAGGATTTCACGTATCCCCGACATCATCAATGTCGATATGGGATAGTAGATCATGGGTTTGTCGTAGATCGGAAGCAATTGTTTGCTTACCCCCTTGGTGATAGGGTAGAGGCGTGTGCCCGATCCTCCAGCCAGTACTATGCCTTTCATGAGGAGATAACTTTGATTATTCTTCTTCGTGGTAATATCCGCTAATGCCCTTCTTGGAACCGTATCCGTAATGGTATCCGTATTTATATCCGTAGCGGTAGCCTCCATAACGGGAACCGTAAGCGTTGGTCTCGTCGATGGTACCGTTGAGGATAATCGACATATTCGGGAACGTCTTCTTGCTGTAGTAATCGTTGATTGTCTCGAGCATGTCGAGACGGAATAGACCGGCGCGGATCACGAATATAGAGCTGTCGCAATATTGGCTGATGATCGAAGCATCGGCCACTACTTCCACCGGCGGACAGTCAATGAAAATATAATCGTATTCCTGACGCAGCGACTCGAGCAGATTCTGCAGATTCTCCGAGTAGAGCAATTCCGTGGGGTTGGGAGGAAGCGTGCCCACAGTTATTATGCTCATTGTCTTAGCGTCTTCCGGATGACGGATGATATCCTTGACATTCGATACGCGTCCCGCCAGATAGTCGGCGATACCGTATGATTTGCCGCTCACGTACTTACTCAGTGAAGCTTTACGCATATCGAGGTCGACCAAAACAACTTTCTTGCCTTTGATGGCAAAACTCTTGCCGAGGTTGTAGGTAATATAGGTTTTTCCGGATCCAGGGTTGGCCGAAGTGAACATGATTATCTTCGAACCTGAGTTCCTGCCCCCCATAAACTCTATATTGGCGCGTACCACTCGGAAAGCCTCGTTGATGGCGTTTCGGGAATTTTCCATGACCGCAACCACTCCCATTTCCTTGTGAGTTCCGGCGGTCTTGAATGATTTTTCTTTTTTGCCGCTGTAAGGAATCTCTCCTGCGAAAGGTGCGGAAAGCACTTCAATATCTTTGCGGCCGCGGACATAATTGATGTTGAGTTCGCGGATGTAAAGATATCCTCCCGGAATCAGCAGTCCGAGCAGGAAAGCCACTGCCAAAGTGATGGCTTTTCGAGGAGCAACGGGATAATCGGGACCGTCTGTCCTGCGGATGGGGCGCACGTTGCTGTTGGCCACTACCTGGTTCAGCTGGTTTTCCTCACGTTTCTGCAGCAAAAAGAGGTACAGCTCTTCCTTAACTTTCTGCTGACGTTCCACGCTCAGAAGGTAGCGTGCCTGAACAGGATTGGATGCTATGCGGCTTTCTGCCTGCCCTGTCATCCTTTCTTGTGAGCGTATCTGCTCGTTGAGCGCGGCCATCTCGTTCACTGTCGAAACAATCAGCGCCTGTCGGGCTGCCGAAATGGTGTTGTCGTACTCGGCTACCATCGGGTTGCTCTCCGAACTATGGAGTATGAGAGAATTGCGTTCCAGTACGTCCTCGTTGTAGTTTCTCACCATCTCATTAAGACCGTTGGCGGTAATGCCTATGTTGGTGGGAAGCAGCTTGTCGTTGGCTTGATTTTTCTGCAGATATTCGTGCAGATACTGAATCATATAGTATTGGTTACGCAATTTCTTGAGTTCCTCGGTGGCTTTTGATGCCTCATTCATGTAAAGATTGGCAGCGGCGGTCACGTCGGGAACCATGTTGCGACTCTTATAATCAGATATGTCATTGTCGACCGAACCGAGTTCCTGTTGCAGCACGTTGATACGTTCGTCGATGAATTCGCTGGTGGCATAGGCCATCTGGCGTTTGTCTTCGGCCCACTCCTGATTGTAAGCGTCGATCAATGCGTTGATCACATCCGTGGCTTTCTCTATCGAGGTGCTCTTGAAAGAAAGAGTCACCACATTGTCCATTTTTTTATCGGGAGTCGCGGACAGCGATTTGACCATTTCCTTTGCAACCGAGCGGACGGGAGCATGGTACACAAGGATGGTCATGTCGTCCTCCATCTTATTGAAAGCCTTTCCGGGCATCACAGTCAGACGGCCGATGGGAGTGTTGACGGGGGTGCCTACTTTCCCGTGGATGGGTTTAATGTCAAGTTCTACCAAATCCTGGTCCTCGGGCTTTTTCCTTTCGACATTCGTGATGGTGTAATCTCCGTTCTTACGGAGATTTAAGTCAAAATTCACCTGGGTGTCCTCAGGCATAGTGCCGAACGTCACATTCACCGGGAGAGTGGATCCGTAAAGCTCAGGGTCGCGGAAAAAACCTTCCTGTGCATAAGTGGTGTTTAGTCCCAGTTGTTCCACAGCGTGACGCATAAGGTCCGGACTGCTGAACATGGCGATCTCGTTCTGGACGTTCGTGCTGTTGTTGTTAATGCCGAGTTCGAACAGCATGGAGGTGTTCGACGAAGTCGGATTTCCCTGGCTGTCCATGCGGATCATAATCTGGGCGCTACGTTCGTAGGTGGGCGCCGTACGTTGCAGTACGAAGAAGGCAACGCCGAGACATATCACCAATGATATAACGAACCAAAGCCAGTGGTTCAGGCAGATAAACAGGAAATCCTGTAGCTTGATGGTATGTTTTGCGGACGACTGTTCCACTTCGTCCATTTCGTCTATATTGCTCATTGATTTTGGACTTGCTTAATTTTTGGTAAGAGTGATAATCATCGTGGCTACGGAAATGGCGCTACCCAGCATTGAAATCCAGACGCTCGGCTGCTGCCATATGTTGCCTGAAGGCTTGGATGTGTTTTTACGAGTGTCGTTGGGCTCGACATATATCACATCGTTTTGCTGAAGATAGAACACGGGGCTTTTCATAAGCTCGTCGCCTTTGGTGAGGTCCACTGTATATACATTCTGAGTGCCGTTCTCCGTACGCATCACCTTGACATTGTTTCGAAGGCCGTAAATAGTAAGGTCTCCGGCGTCGCTCAGTGCGTCGAGGAGGGTGTAATCTTGTCGCTTCACCGCAACTCTTCCCGGTTTGGTCACTTCACCCAGAACGCTTATGGACATATTGGTGAATTCCACAGTCACCACAGGGTCTTTGGCCAAATCTCGATTGATCAGTTCCGAGCGGATATAGGCCGACACTTGGTCGGCCGTCATGCCGGCGAGATGGAGCTTGCCGAGGACCGGAAATTCAATGTCTCCCTGCGCGTCGACTGTATAAGGTGACGCTTCAGTCACTGAATATTGCTGTTGTACTGATGTGGTGGATGTCAAGGAACTGATCCTTGTGGTCGGTACCGGCAAGTTGAACTGTGCGTTCAGTCGTGGGTCCGAGGTATGGACCAGAATAATCACCTTGTCGTTTGGAGCAAGTCTTATGGGTTGTACAGGCGGTAATTGTACCTTGTCTCCATTGTTGAGACTCTGGAAATATGTGATGTCTTTAGGTGCCGTGCATGACGTGGCCAGGACGCCAAGCCCCACAGCATAGCAAAGAGCTATGTTCTTGATTTTCATATATATAAAACAGCAAGCTGATTCGTTAATAACTTTTTATTCACAAAATCCACCGCAAAGGTACTAATTTTTTACATTACAAGCAAATTTTGTGGCATACCGACTTGGTTGTACATACATTATGTGCAATATATGGCATTTCGAGGGCTTGACCGATCAAAGATTGTAAAAGTCAGGAAATTTTATTAATTTTGCAAAACGCCCGCGCTTGATGCGGACTATTGGTTTCGGAATCATTAAATCTAAGATATCATGCCAACAAAACCTTTCCATTATCAGGAAATGTTCCCTCTGGGACCGGATACCACAGAATATCGTCTGGTCACCAAGGACTATGTAAAAGTAGAGAACTGGGCCGGCCACGACATGCTGGTGATCGACCCTGAGGCGCTGACGGTCCTTGCCAATGAGGCAAGCCGCGACTGTTCGTTCCTGCTCCGTCGCGAGCATAATGAAATGGTCGCAAAGATTCTTAAGGATCCTGAGGCTTCCGAGAATGATAAATTCGTGGCGCTTACCATGCTCCGCAATGCCGAGGTGGCTTCCAAAGGAGTCCTGCCTTTCTGTCAGGAC
>USIY01000089.1 GCA_900554845.1 uncultured Bacteroidales bacterium
AACGAAGCAGGCGAGGGGTCGGCCCCCAACGTCGCCGCAACGGCACATGTGTCGCATCCCGTTAAGCAGGGACTTGTTCAGGCTTTGGGAGTTTTTACCGACACTCTT
This sequence comes from uncultured Bacteroidales bacterium, assembly GCA_900554845.1. Lineage (GTDB taxonomy): Bacteria > Bacteroidota > Bacteroidia > Bacteroidales > Muribaculaceae > Lepagella. Next base: position 109 of record USIY01000089.1, read on the forward strand.
ATTATATGCACCTGTACCGCATTCATTATTCTTTGCAGCGGCGTACATATTGGAGCCGAGGCCCAGGGAATCAGTCTGACACAGGCGGCCGTCAGCAGTCAGCTCGCACCGGGCACTTCATTCGGAGCTTCATTCGTCAGCGTCGCGATTTTCTTCTTTGCCTTTACTTCGATAGTGGCGAATTATTATTACGGCGAGACCAACATACGCTTTCTGACATCACGGCGCAGTGCCGTATATGCATATCGTGTGCTGGTAGGGACGATGGTGCTATGCGGAGGCTTGATGTCACTCGGGCTGGTGTGGTCGTTGGCCGACATTACAATGTCGCTCATGGCGATCTGCAACCTTGTGGCTATTCTGGTTTTGGGACGCTACGCCCTGGTCTGCCTAAAGGACTACCGCCAACAACGTCGAGATGGTATGAATCCGGTGTATCATGCCGACACCCAGCCTGAAATCGAATCCCAGACACCATGCTGGCCTGATGTCGACGCCTAACCGTCCGCGCACGGACGTTAAGTTTTTATTAAATTAATTCCTCACGGATACGTTGAAATAGAATAAATGTTACCTTTGCGGGCATGAACAAGAAAGATCTGAAAATATTGATTATCGATGACGAGGAGAGCATCCGCGAGGGCCTGCGGGAATATCTTGAGCTTGAAGGATATGACGCCGACTCAGCTTCAAGCGCGGAAGAGGCCTTGTCAATGGGGATTGATAAATATGGGCTTTTACTGCTGGATGTCATGATGGAGGGAATGGACGGTTTTGAACTCGCCGGAAAATTGAAACAGTTCCCTTCCACTGCATCGATTCCAATAATATTTCTTACAGCTAAGGACACTGAGGACGATATGGTGGCAGGGCTCAGGCTCGGAGCGGATGATTATATTGCGAAACCGTTTTCGATGAAAAACGTCATCGCGCGGATAGAGGCCGTTACACGGCGGGTTTTCCCCGAATCGACGCCGGCCTCATCTATTAAAGGTGTGGCATGCGACCGCAGTGCTTTGTCATGCCGAGTGGATGGCGTTGAAGTGAAACTCCCTCGGAAAGAGTTCGAGATTCTGGCGCTGCTTCTTGACAATCCCGGAAGGATATTTACCCGGGAGGAGCTTATGAAGAGAATATGGCCTGAGAACGTTGTGGTCGTGGACCGCGCGGTGGACGTCCATGTCACTCGAATAAGATCCAAAATCGCACCGTACGGCAAGAATCTTGTTTCCCGTTCGGGTTACGGTTATGGCTGGCAGGAATAAATTCTCGTTTCAGATGAGGATATTCCTCATGCTGTTGGGGACATGCTGGTTGCTTGCCGCTTCATTTATGATATTCCAATACCATAGGGAAAAGGAATATAAAGCCCAGATGATGGACATGCGTCTGCAGATGCACAACGCCAGGATTCTTGACGACATTCGCAAAGGAGAGGCTGTAGGCAGCGTTGTGTCGCGTATCAGCTCTCCTATAGAGAAGCTTCGTGTCACTGTAATCGGCCCTGACGGTGATGTAATATATGACAGCAGCCATACGAGCCTCACATCCAACCATAATTCAAGACCCGAAATCAAAGCTGCGAGAACCTCAGGGCACGGATATGCTATCGAACGCATCTCAGAGGGTGACAACTACAGCTACTTTTATTCCGCGATGCTCGGCGACAACGGAACCGTGATCCGTTCAGCGGCTCCTTACACTCATTCACTTACGGAATTCCTGGCCGTTGACCGCACCATTCTGTGGATAATGGGAGCGCTCACAATCGCCGCAAGCTTTATCGGAATGTTCGCCACAAGAAAAATCGCGGTCAGTATTCAGCAATTGGATAAATTCGCCGATAAAGCGGGCAAAGGAGGAAATATTTACAGCGGTTTCTCTTTTCCGCATGACGAACTTGGAAATATCGCCAACAATATTGTGAAGCTTTATGTGCAACGTGATCAACAGCATCGCGAGACAATAAGATTGGAGCAGGACAAGGCCCGGTTAAAAAGACAGCTCACCAACAATATAAATCACGAGCTCAAGACTCCTGTGGCGTCAATTCTCGTCAACCTTGACATTCTTGACGACCATCCTGACATATCAACTGAAAAGAAACAGGAAATATTCTCAAGGATTCGCGCAAACGCCGAACGGCTCAGCGCATTGCTTAAGGACGTGTCGACAATAACGCGTATGGAAGACGGGCAAGTCATGATCGACAAAAAACTGATTGATCTGACAGAACTTATAAATAGAATTGCGGATGAAGAACGACTTCGCACCGACATGAATATCAATGTCAATGTTCCAAATCTGATGATTCACGGTGACAGAAGCCTTCTTGAGTCAATATTTCAGAATCTAATTGACAATGCAATCGCTTACAGCGGGGGCACGGAAGTCAACATAAAAGCCGACAGTAAAGGTAATTTCAGCGTATGGGACGACGGTAAAGGAGTATCCACCGAACATCTTCCCCACATCTTCGAACGTTTCTACCGTGTGGACGACGGCCGCACACGCACTTCAGGAGGCACCGGCCTGGGCCTTTCAATAGTCCGCAACGCCGTGGCTGTCCACGGCGGCAATATCAAAGCCATCAGCACCAAAGGACTTCTTTTCGAATTCAATCTTAAAATAGATTGAATCTCACACCCGTCCCACTCTTCCAATTCTCCCAATTATCCCAATCCTCCCACTTCGATCTTAACAAAAAAGCAATATTTCCTTAATTTTCCCTCAACATTTATAATCGAACTTTGCGCTTGGAAATACGGTTAATAGAGTAAACTGTTAAATATGGACATATTGTTTTTAGGAATCATAATATTCCTGTTCCTTCTTGCAGTGTTCGACCTTTCGGTCGGAGTAAGCAATGACGCTGTCAATTTTCTGTCGTCCGCCGTTGGTTCGAGAGCGGCGTCATTCAAAAGGATTGTTATCGTTGCAGCAATCGGAGTTTTTATCGGAGCAGCCATGAGCAACGGCATGATGGATGTGGCGCGCCACGGAATCTTTCGGCCCGAAAACCTGTCGTTCTATGACATTATCGCAATTTTCATGGCGGTAATGGTGACGGATGTCATTCTTCTTGATGTTTTCAATTCCCTTGGAATGCCCACGTCCACAACTGTTTCGTTAGTGTTCGAGCTGCTGGGCGCGACATTTGTCGTAGCGCTGTTCAAGATGGCATCTCCCGACAACATGCTCGGCATGGGCGATCTGCTGAACACCGAAAAGGCACTGTCAGTGATCCTCGGAATATTCCTGTCAGTGGGAATAGCCTTTGTTTTCGGAACGATCGTGCAATTTCTGGCCCGTCTGATATTCACTTTTGAATACAAGAGCAAACTGAAATGGAAAGCAGGGCTCTTCGGAGGAATCGCCTGCACGGCCATAGTCTATTTCATGCTACTGAAAGGGATAAAGGACCTTACCATAATGACACCGGAGCTCAAAGCCTGGATCGGAAGTCACAATATGCTGATTTTAGGAAGCTGCTTTATTGGGTTCACGATCCTGATGCAGTTGTTGTACTGGATGAAAGTCAACGTTTTCAAGGTCGTGGTACTCATAGGAACATTCTCATTGTCAATGGCATTTGCCGGAAATGACCTGGTAAACTTCTTGGGTGTCCCCTTAACATCGCTGTCGGCATATAATGACTATATCGCTAATGGCGGAGGCGATGTCCACAGTTTCATGATGAACAGTCTTAACGGACCTGCGCAGACTCCGTTCTATTTCCTAATCGGAGCCGGAGGAATTATGGTCATAGCGCTAAGCACTTCCAAAAAGGCGAGACAGGTCACACAGACCACCGTCGGTCTCAGCTCCAAATCCCAGGGCGACGAGCTGTTCGGCAGTTCCCGACTCGGACGGGCCATAGTACGCGGAGCGCTCAACGTCCATACCTGGATCTGCGACCATATGCCCCTTAAATTAAAGTCCTGGATTGACCGCAGGATGAACACTAAGGTGACTCAAGAGGAAGACGGCGCTGCGTTCGATCTCATCAGAGGGTCCGTGAACCTGATGCTTGCGGCGATTCTGATCGCATTAGGCACCTCGCTTAAGCTCCCCTTGTCCACCACCTTCGTCACATTCATGGTGGCGATGGGTACATCTCTTGCCGACCGTGCATGGGGACGCGAGAGCGCAGTCTTCCGCGTGACAGGAGTAATTTCCGTTATCGGTGGCTGGTTCATCACGGCGGGTGTGGCGTTCGTAGGAGCCGGAATGGTGGTATGCCTGATGCACATGGGAGGTATTCCCGTAATGATAGCCGGTGGTGTCATTGCCATCATCGTCCTTATCCGCAGCAACAGAAAATTCCGTAAAAAGCAAATGGAGGAAGAAAACGATTCTCTTTTCCAAACGATCCTTACTACCGACGACACCTCCGAGGTATGGGATCTGCTGAACGTATACATCAATGAAAAACAAAAAATGTTCCTGGAATTCGCCGCAGATTGTTTCAACGATATCACCCGAGGTTTCATGGAAGACAATTCCAAACTGTTGTCACGTTCTGAAAAAGCGCTGGTAAACGAAAAGGGCGTACTTAAATCCCAGCGGCGCAAACTCACGCTATGTCTGCGTCAGGTGAACCCCGAGACTGCCATCGAAAAACGCACCTGGTTCCATCTCAGCAATAATATGGCGATGTCCATGACTTACAATCTCCGCCATATAAATGAAGTATGCAAGGAACATGTAGACAATAATTTCAGGCCCGTTCCTTCACAACTAAAAGAACCTTTGTCACAGATCTGCGACGCGATAACAGAGGTGTTGCGTGACTCGAAAACGGCGACGGACAGCAAATCCCCTGAGTCGATCGACGCTTTGCGGGATAAATGCAGTCTAATCAAAGACAGGCTTTCATATCTGACGCGCGACGTATATGATCTGCTGCAAAAAGGCGACGCAGAGAACATGACGGTCACTTATGTATATCTTAATGTGCTTCAGGAGACACAAGAATTCGTGACGTCACTCCGTAAGATGTTGAGAGCTATCGGCAAACTGAATCTCGCACCGGCCTCTTACCGAAGCTTTTCCAAACATCTTCCCGCTTTGCAGAATTAACACCTTTCTCAGGTTCCGAAAATTTGTTGTAATTTTGCATAACGACAAGTTCAGAACCTATGATAACAGCTATTGACGACATAAACGACCCGAGGGTCACGGTATTTGCGGGACTTACGGAAGCGCAGCTTCGTAACCGACTGCATGCCGATGAGGGTCTGTTCATCGCGGAAAGTCCCAAAGTGATACGCGTGGCGCTACAGGCCGGCTATGAACCGGTGTCCCTGCTGTGTGAAACACGGCATATAGACGGTGACGCAGTCGATATTATAAAAGCAAATCCCGCCCTCCCGGTATATACGGGAAGCAGGGATTTGCTTATGACATTGACGGGATACAAACTTACCCGTGGTGTGTTATGCGCCATGCGTAGACGGCCGTTGCCTACCGTTGAGCAAATTTGCCGGAACGGACATAGAGTTGCTGTGATCCACGGTGTCACCGACACCACAAACATCGGCTCGATATTCCGGTCGGCAGCGGCTTTGGGTATTGACGCTGTGGTTTTGTCGGAGGATTCATGCGATCCGCTCAACCGCCGCGCCGTCCGTGTGTCAATGGGGACCGTGTTTTTGGTGCCATGGACATTCTCTCGCGCCCCGTTGCAGGAATTGGGCCAGCTGGGTTACAAAACGGCTGCATTGGCATTGTCCCACAATTCCATAAGCCTTGACGATCCATGTCTGGTCGACATAGACCGCCTGGCTATGATTCTCGGGACCGAGGGTGACGGGCTGCCTTATTCAATCATCGCCGAAGCTGACTACACGGTGCGAATACCCATGCACCATTCCGTTGATTCACTGAACGTGGGCGCTGCCGCGGCAGTGGCCTTCTGGCAACTGAGGCACAAAGACTAAATCAATAGATTCCTTGCGCCATCATGGCTTTGGCCACTTTCATGAAGCCTGCGGTATTTGCGCCGCGGACATAGTTGCAATATCCGTCGTCCTCCTTGCCGTACTCCAGACATTGCTCATGGATATCAGCCATAATATGACGCAGTTTCTCATCCACTTCTTCCGCAGTCCACATCAGCCGCTGGCTGTCCTGGGCCATTTCCAGACCGGATACGGAAACTCCTCCTGCATTGGCAGCCTTTCCCGGGGCATAAAGTATACGGGCTTTCAGGAATTCATGAACGGCGGCGGCTGTGGACGGCATGTTGGCGCCCTCGCTCACCGCTATGCAGTCCTGCGCCAGCAACGCGCGCGCATCTTCGTCGTCAAGTTCGTTCTGGGTGGCCGAAGGCATCGCTATATCGCATTTTACAATTTTCCAAGGACGCTCGCCGGGGTGATATTCGCATCCGGGCTCAGCGGCAAGCTCGCTGAGACGTCCGCGGTACATCATCTTCAACTCAAAAATCTTCCGGAACAGCTCCTCAGTCATTCCGTCCGCAATTACCAGTGTGCCGTCCGAATCGCTTACCGACACCGGAACCGCGCCCAGCGCCAGCAGTTTCTCACATGTATATAGGGCCACGTTGCCAGCACCGGACACGGCGACACGCTTGCCTTTAAGGGCAATATCCTTAGTGTTCAACATGTTGAGCAGGAAATATACATTTCCGTAACCGGTAGCCTCCGGACGCATCAGCGATCCGCCGAACGCAAGACCCTTTCCGGTAAAGCTCCCCGTGAACTCGCGCGACATCTTCTTGTACCAGCCGAACATGTACCCTACCTCGCGGGCTCCTACGCCGATATCGCCCGCAGGGACATCCATGTCGCTTCCGATATTGCGCCACAGTTCATTGACAAACGCCTGACAGAACCGCATTATCTCCATATCGCTTTTGCCGCGAGGTGAAAAATCGGATCCTCCCTTGGCGCCCCCCATCATCAAGGTGGTCAATGAATTCTTGAAAGTCTGCTCGAACGCCAGGAATTTCAATATCGACAGATTGACCGAAGCATGAAAACGTATGCCACCCTTGTACGGGCCTATGGCGTTGTTGTGCTGTACGCGGTAACCCATATTGTTGCGAACGCGGCCCTCGTCGTCTATCCAGGACACTCGGAAAGATATCACTCGGTCGGGCATGCACAGGCGCTCCATGAGGTTGTAGCGCTCAAACTCAGGATATTCGTTGTAGACATCCTCGATGGAGGTAACCACTTCTTCTACAGCCTGAAGATACTCAGGCTCATTAGGAAACCGCTGACGCAAGTCAGCCATTAATTCTGCTGCTTTCACTTTGAGTATATTTTAGAAACAATATAAAAATGTATATACTTGATTGCAAAACTGTCAAAATCTGCCTTCAAACCTTAATACGCTTGCAAAATTACAACTATTTTACAAAATTACAACTTTTTGCAATAAATTTATTCAATTTCATTATTTTTTGCAATCATTATTACTTTTGTTTCATGTCGGATTGACGACATTGCGATATTTTTTGTAACTTTGCACCTTGAAAATAAAGAATGTATATTTTCTGTAATGAAACCGAATAACCTAAGTTTGCATTTCGAGACTCTTCAGCTTCACGCCGGCCAGCCTCATGGAACTCCCGGCAACGGAGCCTGTGCCGTTCCTATATATCAGTCAGCCGCATATGTATTCGAAAATATGGAGCAGGCTTCCGCCCGTTTCGCCTTAAGCGAACCGGGCAACATATACACCCGACTCACAAATCCTACCCAAGAAGCTTTGGAAAACCGTATGGCCGTCCTTGAAGGAGGCACAGGGGCACTGGCGCTCGCGTCGGGCGCCGCGGCAGTCACTTACGCATTGGAAAACGTGCTGCTGCCCGGTGACCATATTGTGGCCGCCGACAACATGTACGGAGGCACTTATAATCTTATAGTAAACAATCTGTCGCAACGTGGCATCGAGCATACCATCGTCAATG
>USIY01000090.1 GCA_900554845.1 uncultured Bacteroidales bacterium
ATATATCTGCTCCTCGATGCGCCCGTCTTCCTCAAGACTGAAAGCGTCATATGGAGTGGCCACAAGCAACACGTTGAAGATCCGGCGCTGCATCAGCGTCTGAAAGGCCGTATCCTTGAGATACAGCTGGCTCAGCATCGTGTCGTTAACCTGCTTCACTCTTCTTTATTCTTCTCCAGAAACGCCGCGAGGGCATCGGGCATTGAGCGGTGCTGGGGTGTCGGAGCGGCAATGTCGGCGTCCAGTCCGGCATCCTCTATCGCCTTAAGCGTGGCCGGCCCGAATCCGCCTATCGCTATTTTGCCCTTGACGCTGTCCATATCGGGGAAATTTTTCTTCAGCGACTCAATTCCGGAAGGACTGAAGAATATGAACAAGTCGTAATCCTTGTCCTCGTCAGGCTGGAAATCATTGCTTACGGTACGGAACATCACGGCCTTGGTCACGTCAAGCTTATGTTCGGCCAATATTGTCGGGTCCTCGTTGTGCACATCCGACACCGGAAAGAGGAATTTCTCTTTTTTATTCTTGTCCATAGCCGCGAGCAACTGCGCGTCGTTCAGCTTGCCGGTGGCTCCGAACGATATCTTGCGTTTGCGGTAAACTATATACTTCTGCAAATACAGTGCTATCGCTTCCGTTGTGCAGAAATAACGCATAGTGTCGGGTACCTTGAAACGGGACTCCTCTGCGAGTCTGAAATAATTGTCGATTGCGGTGCGGGATGTCAGAATTACCGCGGTGTAATCGGCCAGATTGATCTTGGTCTGCCGGAATTCTTTTGCCGTAAGGCCTTCCGTTTTGATAAACGGGCGGAACACCATCTCTACGCCATAACGTGCGGCGATGTCGAAATAGGGAGATTTATCCCCTACAGGGCGTGGTTGGGATATCAATATCTTCTTTATTTTCATAGCCATTTAACGCAAATGTCCAATGTCAGAACGAATGTGAGGATCAAGGGTACTATTTCTAAACTGCAAAGGTAGTACAAAAAAAGCAACCAAGACGAAGAATGATTGAAAAAAATGCGAATTCCTTTTAAAATAAACATTATTTTGCCCATAGCGAATGTGCACAGGGCCGTCACAAGGAGAACTTCCGTCCATTCCGGACGCACCAGCACCAAAAGCGCGACAGGGAAAAGAAACACAGTCTCTATGGCGGGGGCGGCGGCGGCTCCGCGCACCCACATACCTGCCTGATGCCGGTCCCTGAAGACACATCCCGACACCCAGTAAGCCAGAAGCATCGCGACGCTGTAAAGCAGGCACATTCCGGAACATATGCCGATGCCGGGCCCCGGTTTGTCGGCTACGGAAAAGCTGTAAACGGGATTGTCGGGCGACAGCCATCTTATCGCAGTCCAAAGCAATACTCCCGCCGATACCGTCCACAATAGATTCAGCAACACCAAAAAAGTGGTTTCGCGCACTGTCTCGTCGAAAACGTTGCCTCTTTCCCGTGTGTCTGTAAGGTCCGACACCACGGCTTTCCAATAACGCGGACTGCTGTGCATACAGAAACAGACTATGCAGAACAACACTGTCAGACCTATGTAGACCCAGGACATATAATCGGAAGGAACACCCGGAACCGGATCCGTCACGACCGGATTGTCGATGACGAATCCCACTTTCTGTTCTCCCGGAACAATACTGTCGGGGCCCATCCCCGGCAACCAGGGTGGTGTTACAGCCATTGCTCCTCTTTGTACCAGTTGACGGTCTTTGATATTCCCTCCTGAAGCGTGGTCTCGGCAACAAAACCGAAATCGTCACGAGCCTTGGAGGTGTCGACGTTCCAGTTGCGCTGCTTCATTATCCTGTATTTGTCGCTGTTGAGCGTGGAAGGATTGTTGCGGATCACACCTATCTTCTCGGCGCACCAGCTCACCCAGCGCACTGTCCACAACGGCATACGCATGGGAAACACGAACTTCCGGCCCATACTCTTCTTGGCAAAGTTGCGGAACATTTTCTGAGAATAGGCCTTAGGCTCGGAAATATTGTAAATTTCCTTAACGGGCGCCGATGCCAGCGCCATATATACGGCTTTGGCCAGATCCGTGACATAAACGAAAGTCAGCATCTGACGGCGCAAACCCACCGAGAAGTCAAAACCCTTTGCTATGCTCTTGAACATCAAGAAATAATCGTGATCACGCGGACCATAGATACCTGTAGGCCGAAATATGATATACGGCAACTCCGACGACTGCAACCATATCTCCGCCTTCAGTTTTGACGCGCCGTAACGGGTGTTCGGACACGGTATCATCTCTTCTGTAAAAGGTGAATATCCCTTCTCGTCGCCGGGTCCCATTGCCGAAAGGCTGCTCATGTACAGGAATTTCTCGGGGATCTTGCCCGTTCGTTTCAAAGCCTCGGTGAAACGGCGCAGATAATCATAATTTATCCTGTTGAAATCAGCGTAAGTCTTGACTTTAGTGGCGCCGAGATTATATACAATGTAATCCCAATGACCTTCGGGCATGGCGTCAACCAACGCCGCGTCAAGGGTCTCCGGTTTGTCGAAATCAAACTCCACGAACCGGATACGATCGTCCGCCAGATACTTCCGGGAAGTGGAAGCCCTTATCCCTGCCCATACTTCATAACCGAGTTCAAGGCCTTCCTGCACCAGAAATCCTCCGACAAATCCACCGGCGCCCACCACCAATACCTTCTTGTTTTCCATCTTGCGTGTAGTTGCTAAAAACAATGTCACAACAACCTGAACTCATATCCCCGGTCGATAAGCCACTCCAGCGACTCAGGGAGCGCGCGCTCCAATCGCGGCCAGCTCTTGCGGGAATCGTGGAACACCACCACCGATCCGTCGCGGGTATAACGCTTCACATTGTCCACTACCTGCTCGGCGTTGAGCCGCCAGCTGTAATCGCGCGTCACCACATCGAACATCACTATGCGGAACTGCTCGTTCAAAGCCCATGTCTGACGCGGACGCAGCCAACCGTGAGGCGGTCGGAACAGATCGCTCTCTATGTATTGCCTGGCCTCGGCGACGTCGCGAAGATAGCTGCGGCGCGTCAGCCTGAGTCCCTGCACATGATGCATCGTGTGGTTGCCCACGCGATGTCCGCGCCGAAGCACCTCCTCATAAAGCTCCGGATATTTCCGGACATTGTCGCCGACCATGAAGAAGGTGGCCTTTATTCCGTACCGGTCCAGCACGTCAAGAACCCAGGGAGTGACTTCAGGAATGGGTCCGTCATCGAACGTGAGATATATGGCGTGCTGGTGTTTCGGCTCATGGAACCGGAACACTCCGCCGGGCACCGTGACACGAAAAATCATCGGAGGTCGTTCCAACAACATATTCGTGACGTTTACTCTGCGTTGTTCTTCATGTACTCGTCATAGATCCGCTTGCTGCGCGACATATCCACTTTGCTGATGTCCGGATCCGCCATTACCTCTTCACGCGGCACTCCATACTGTATGTATTGCTCCACGGCGCCGTAGAAGATGGAGTCCATGGATTTTTCATCGTCCGACGCTCCGGAGTATTGTTCGGGAGTCATGGCGGCAAGATTGTTGACTATACGCGCCACATCGGCCAATTCCGCCACAAAATCAGCGGTTGTGGCCGCACCGTCATCTCCGGCGCTTGCGCCGTAGGCCCGACTGTAATATTCCTTCAACATCGATTCCGTGTATCCCGTGGACTTAAGCAGATTCTCAAGCCATTTGGCGTCACCTCCGTACCGATGGTACTGCTCGATGAAACTGTAATACTGATAGGGCATCAAGCTTGTCTCATATGTGGTGGAGACATGTCCGAACTGCTGGTTCAGCATCGCTCCGTAACGCAGATACTCGGCGAAACGGGTCATCTGTTTCTTCAGCAGGGTCAAGGCCTTCTGCGTAAGTTTCGGATCTTTCATCAACTCTCCGAGATTGCCGTAAATTTCAGGCAAAGTCAGCGCGATGGTCATGTTGTAGGGAGACACACGCTCGGGCAACTTGCTTTCAATAAGATCCGCCACCTGAAGGGCTTCTTTGTATTTGCCCTCTTCTATGAGTTTTGCAGCCACATCCGTCATCGAAGTACGCGTGGATATCAACATTCTTCTGGCGGTTTCGTCGAAGTACGGGACAGATCCGTCCGTATCGGCGCCCCCCCACAGATATTTGGTCACTACATTGTAAGAGCGATCCGTGCGCGCCGGCAAGCCAGGTTGTAGGGTTGGCAACAGCTGATGAGTCATGCCTACTGAGGCAAGATAGTCGGTCAGGCCGAGATGATACTCATTTCCTACGGTCATGCACCAATAGATGGGACGCGGCCAGCCCTCGGCGGCGTTTGTGGCGATGATGTCAAGCATCAGAAGCTCGCCGAGACTGATGTAACCTTTTCCTCGGTACGAATCGGTGCCGGCAAGGTCGATCACTATATCGTTTACAATTTTGTCAGAATCCTGGGGCGCCACAAGCCCGCGCGCCACCACGGCCTTTTTGTCAACCGGAATCTTCACCACTGAACTCTGCAGCATCGGATAATTGTAGACGCTGTCTATTCTTCCGTCCTTGTACAAAAGTTTCAGGCTTTGAAGCAGATCGGCGGGAGCTTTTTCTTTACCGGGAAGCACTACGTCCATGCGTCCGTAGGCGATGTCCTCAGGTCGCGCCGTGAAATGTATCGGCTCGGCCGTGTAACTCTTCTGACGCATTTGATTGGCGTACCAATCACTTGCCAGATAACTCAGATTCACGATCTTCACGTCCGGGCGCACACCTTCCACTTCCTGGGCGTACCATAACGGGAATGTGTCGTTGTCACCGTTACAGAACACTATGGCATTAGGCTCCAGACTGTTAAGATAATTGACTGCAAAATCCCTCGCGGCGTATCTGCCGCTGCGGTCATGGTCATCCCATGTCTGCGAAACCATCTGCAGCGGCACCACAAGTCCCAGAATGCAAGCCACTCCGGCGCAATACAGCGACTTGGGATCCTTGCGGCCCATTATTTTTCTGAATATCTGCCATAATCCGGCCACGCCCATACCGATCCAGATGGCGAAGGCGTAGAAACTTCCGGCGAAAGCATAATCGCGTTCACGCGGCTGCATCGGCGGTTGGTTAAGATACAGGACTATGGCGATTCCCGTCATGAAGAATAGGAAGAACACCACCCAGAACTGCTCTATGCCGCGGCGGTCCTTGAACGCCTGCCACAACAATCCGATCAAACCCAGAATCAACGGAAGCATATAATAGACGTTGTGGCCCTTGTTGTTCTTCCCGAGGTCGGAAGGAAGCAGAGACTGATCCCCCAGACGGGCGTTGTCCCATGCCGGAATCCCGGAAATCCAGTTGCCCGTGTCATATTCCCCCTGCTGGTTCAGTATGTCGTTCTGACGACCGGCGAAGTTCCACATGAAGTACCGCCAGTACATATGGTTCAGCTGATAATTAAGGAAGTACTCTATATTTTGGGCATAGGTGGGTCTGTAAGCCATTCGTGTGGGATACTGGACGGTTCCCACGGCATTCACATAAGGTTGACCTTGATAATCCATCTCGGGTATTTTCTCGCCCGTTTCCTCATCGACCGCATATATTTCCTTCATGTTGGAATCTATGGTGTCGAGACGCACCCAGGTGGGATAGTACGAACGGTGCTGACGGCTGTAGATTCGCGGGAAAAGCATGTTCAGCTCCGGATTCATCTTGTACTCCGGCTTGTAGTCGCGCTTTACGTAATAATCACCCTCACGCTGGGACAACTGTGAGTTTTTTGCAATTTCCTCCACACTCAGGAAATTCTCCGAGGAACGAGGAACAGCCTTGCGCACTCCCTTGGCGTACATAGGTTTCCCTTTTTCCACAATCTGATCGTATTGATAGTTGCGCAATGTCAAAGGGACTCCGTCCTCTGTATAAGACACTGTGTCGATCCAGCTTCCCGTCACCTTATGCATGGTGCTGGAATTGAGAGTCTCGCCGTAAAGCAAGGGATTTTCACCGTATTGCTCACGGTTGAGATATGTCGACAGATCAAATACATTGTCGGGCGAGTTCTGGTTCATGGGCGTATCCGCAGTGGAACGTATCAGAATAAGCGCATAGCTGGAATATCCCACAAATATCACAGCCATACTCCACATCACTACATTGAGCCATCTAACCGACAGCGGACGAAAATAGGGAAGCCACAGGTATGCCGCGAGACATGCAGTCAGCAACCACCCCAGCCACCATCCGGAACCCATGAACAATGTGCCGCTGAAGAACACAGCAGCCAAAAAACTTATGCGTATAAGGTTCGCCGATTTTTGACGTCGCAACTCGTACAGCGCCCAGCCGAACAACGCAAGCATGATTACAACATAGATAAGAGCTCCGCTGTTGAAACTCATGTGCATTCCGTTCACGCATGCAAGCTCGAATCGCTGTGCCATCTTGATGAAACCCGGCACCATGCCGAACAATACGACGGCAATAATCACAAAGCTCACAAATAAAGCCAGCAACGATTTAACCGCATTGATATCTTTCCATTTACGGAATACAAATACAAGAACAATTGCCGGAATACAAAGAAGGTTCAGCAAATGTACAGCTATGCTCACTCCTATCACATAAGCTATAAGTATCAGATAACGATCAGATCTCGGTTCGTCGGCGTGGTCTTCCCATTTAAGGATAAGCCAGAACACCAATGCCGTACAGAACGATGAGAATGCATATACTTCCCCCTCTACAGCAGAAAACCAGAATGTATCGGACCAAGTATAAGCAAGGGCACCGACAACTCCGGATCCCATTATGACCAAGTATTTTGCCAGACTGATCTCCTTTTTGCTGTTGTCACGGACTATAAGCCTGCGTACAAGATGAGTTATTGTCCAGAAAAGGAGCATGATTGTCAACGCCGACAAAAGCCCGCTCATGGCGTTCACCATGACGGATACTTGTGAAGGATCTGTCGCAAAGTTTGCGAAGAACCGAGCGGTCAACATAAAAATAGGGTTGCCCGGCGGATGACCGATTTCGAGTTTGTCAGCCTGGATTATGAACTCGCCGCAATCCCAGTAACTTGCGGTCGGTTCCAATGTCAGCCAATATGTCACCAGCGCGATTACGAAAACCACCCAGCCGATAATATTATTGACCAACGAATACTTCTTGCTTATCATTCCAAAATGCTTATGCAGTTAATCACAATTACTTATGATGTTATTCATAGCGAATCATCAGACTATGACAATTCAATCTGCAAAATTACAAAATTCCCTCCAACTCCGCAAACTTTGGGTCAATTATAGCAAATATAACCAATAATCACCGATCCTCCAGATTCCTCTGATCCCTCTGATTACTCTGATTACTCTGATCCCCCCGTCCCTCCGGGCACAAAAAAAGGGACTCATCTCTGAGTCCCTTCTGAAGGTGGCGATTACCTACTCTTCCGCTTTCGCAGTACCATCGGCGTGATAAGGTTTAACTTCTCTGTTCGGAATGGGAAGAGGTGGAGCCCTTATGCTGTCATCACCTTAGTCTCGTTTTCAGCGCACTTTCACAACCGCTCAAGGTTGCCTCCGCCTCGGCGGACGGCGCCGTGATAAGGTCAGAGTGACCCGGCCGGAAGAAGACAAGAACGAAACAGCCTCACACGGCGTCTCGTCAAAGGTCTTTCATTTATCTTCCGCGATCCGCGGCCCCGTGGCCACTTCCCGCGGTCTTTTCCTTTCACGGAACTCTCGGGCAATTAGTACCGCTCGGCTGAACGCGTCGCCACGCTTGCACCTGCGGCCTATCTACGTCGTCGTCTTCAACGGCCCTCTGTGAGATCTTATCTCGGAGTCGGCTTCGTGCTTAGATGCTTTCAGCACTTATCCTGTCCAGACGCGGCTACCCGGCTGTGCTCCTGGCGGAACAACCGGCGCACCGGAGGTCTGTCCAGCACGGTCCTCTCGTACTAGTGCCGGATCTCCTCAAATCTCTGCGCCCACAACAGATAGAGACCGAACTGTCTCACGACGTTCTGAACCCAGCTC
>USIY01000091.1 GCA_900554845.1 uncultured Bacteroidales bacterium
GATTTATCATTATAAAAATTAGCCAAATCTGCGACGACGGCTATGCCGGCCTCGCTACGAGGATAATTTTTATTCTTAATCAAGAAGAATTGGCTGTCTTGCAACCCATGAGATATCCGCGTAAGGAATTGAAAATTACGGCGGTTTATATCAATCACGAGATTCAGCATTGAGTCAGGTTCATTATATTCCATACGCTAACGGATTATCAGGAAACAAATCAGTTCAAAATCATCGAGGCCACGAACATCGTTGCCGAAAAGTGAGCCGGCATCCCCGTCAAGGAATGAAAAGAGGTCGGTGGTTTCTTTCGTCTTGATAATCGACGAGATGGCATCGCCAAGCAGTCGGGAGTATGTACCCATACGCTGACCGTCGCGAGTCTCGGCGTTGAACTTGCGGCAAAGTTCAAGTAGCGGCGCAGACTTGCCACGGCATAGGTGGCGCATCCGGTCGAGAAGGTCCTTCGGGTCGAGGTGATCTACAATCACCTCGGAATCCTTCGAGATATAGACCATATAGAACGGGTGAAGCCTGTTCTTGCGGTCGATGTTGATTTCGTTATTGCGATTTTTGAGAACGAAAATAACTCCGGGAGGCGCGTCCTTATCAGAAGCGACGAGAGCATGAAGCCCCATCGGGGTATGCTCGATGTCGTGCCCTTGCTTCATATAGTCGAGCAAGTCGAGACGAAATTCGTTCAAACCAAGGTCCATAATGGAAACACCAGAGTTCATTTCCTCAATATCGACGACTTCTTCTTTTAGGCGTTCCAACTGGTCGCGGCGATATTTGAGGTCTCCCTGTTCCTCGGCAGAAAGTGGGTTATCATCGCCGGTGGCAGTGAGAACCGATACTTTCATTCGCGCCTCGACACGGCCTTTGAGATTGATGTAATCGTCAAGGTCCATGTCTGGCCAATAGTTGACAAGCTGAATAACCGTGTTGCGCGAGCCGATACGGTCGATGCGACCGAAGCGCTGAATGATGCGCACGGGGTTCCAGTGGATATCATAGTTAATGAGGAAATCGCAGTCCTGAAGGTTCTGTCCTTCCGAGATACAATCGGTGGCGATAAGCACGTCTATTTCCTCATTAAGTTTTGGATAAAGCGAGGCTTTCTCTTTCGAGATGGGCGAGAAAAGCGTCAGGACTTTGTTAAAGTCCATTTTCTCGCGGAGTTTGAGTGTGGAGCGGGCTTCGACGTCTCCCGACACAAGGGCTGTGTTCAGCCCTGTCCGCTCCTTTATTAGCGGTGCGATGTTCTCGTAGAGATACTGAGCCGTGTCGGAGAAAGCGGTGAAGACTATGATCTTCTTGTTGTCGCCGTTGATGGGATTGGCAAACTTATTGCGAATGTCCTCAATGAGCATCTGCAGTTTGCTGTCATGCTCAGGGGTGATGTCGGCAAGCATGTACAGAAGCGTGTTGAGATTGTCGAGGTCCTTGGCAAGATAGCCGCGCCACTGAACATAGTCCATATCCTCCAGGGCGATCTTCGTCTTTTTGTTTCCGATAAAGACAGTGTCCTCTCTTTCGTCGAAGTCGAGGCCGTAGGAGAAGTCATAATCGCAGACCATGGCTACCTGCTTCTTTATCGCAAGTTCGTCGATGGCATTTACAGTGGCTTCTATGTATCTCTTGATTCTTTCCAGAGTAAGACGGAAAGAGTTGACGGAGCTTTCAAGGCGTTTGAGCAGGTTGATGCTCATAAGCTGCCTGATGCCTTGTTCACGGCCGCTGCGGGAAAGATTGCCGAAGCGTCCGTCCTCGCGCACCTCCATATATTTCTCCAGCTTGCTCGGCAGGATGAAATCGGAAGGTGTGTAGATGGCGAGGTTAAGTTCCGTAACGCTGACGAAAATATCATTGAAGTTGACGGCCTTGGGAAGATCCGTGAGTCTGGGAGCACGGGATATGGGCTTCAGTCTCTCCGGGAACTTGCCGATGTCGGTGGTGTCGTAATATTGCTCGATGTGCTTACGAGATCGGGCGATTGTAACGCTGTCGAGCACTTCAAAGAAATCGAAGCTGAGTGATTCAAGGAGTGCTTTCGTGGTTCGATCTTCGGGAGGAAGTTTTGACCATTTGTTAAATGCAGCCTGAGCCTGACGAAAAATATCGTCGAGCGAGCTTGACGTCTTGAGCTGCGCGTCCATAATCGAGCTGTCACCCTCGTAAGCGAGGGCAAGCTGATTGCGCAGGTCATTAAAGCGATTGTTGACAGGGGTGGCCGACAACATAAGCACTTTGGTCTTGACACCGGCACGGATGACCTTATTCATCAACTGGAGGTAGCGGTTCTCACGCGGATTCTCGTCGTTCTCGTCGGTTGTGACTTTACCGCCGTTACGGAAGTTATGGCTCTCGTCTATAACCACGAGGTCATAATTACCCCAGTTTATATGTTCGAGGTCGAGGCCGTTGCTTTGCCCGGACTGCCGTGAAAGGTCGGTATGATAGAGAATGTCATAGCGCAGACGGTCAGCAACGAGAGGGTTATTTACGTAGTTACTACGGTACGTAACCCAGTTGTCATGAAGTTTCTTCGGGCATAGGACGAGGACCGACTTGTTGCGGTTCTCGTAATACTTTATCACCGACAGGGCGGTGAATGTCTTGCCGAGGCCCACGGAGTCGGCGAGTATGCAGCCGTTGTATTTTTCGAGTTTGTTAATTATGGCGAGAGCCGCATCACGTTGGAAATTGTAGAGCTTGTTCCAGATGACGCTCGACTTGAAGCCAGTGGCTTCATTCGGGAGAACGTCTTCCGAAATATCCTCAAGAAACTCGTTGAAAATATTGTAGAGGGTGACGAAGTAGATGAACTCCGGTGAGTTTTCCTTGTATGCGTTCGTGATGTTATCGAGCACTTCCTCTGTAACAACCTGGAGTTTATCTCCGTCATTCCAAATCTGATTAAAGATTTGGAGGTATTGCTGAGAGAAGGGCGTCTCCATCTTATTGATTGCGATTGCGAGGCTATTGCCGCGCTCGCAACCTAACTCAACGGTGGTGAAACCACCGAGAGGCATATATGTGGTATCGTCAATGGTAACAAATGACGGCATCCCGGCATTTGTGCGGTTCGATTTGAAGCATACCTTTTTACGAATCCACTCTGCGCACTCTTTGGCAACGGCTTTCAAAGAAAGTTCGTTACGGAGTTTGATTTCAAACTCCGAGCCATAGAGGTCGCGTTCACGATTGAGGCGAGGAATATAAAACTCGCGCTTCTGCTTGTCCGCCTTTTCGGTTACGAAAGAAGGAGATGTAAAGATAAAGCGTAGTTCGGAAATATCAGACAACTGCTCTTTCAGTTCCTGAAAGGCATATATAGAGAAACAAGACGCGGCTATAGCCACCTTGGAGCCGGAGCGCAAGGTGGAAATCATATCGTCTTTCAACGTCTTATTTACGTTGTCTATAAATTCCATATAAATAAAATACGTCTATCTTAATAGAGAATCTGACGGCTGGCCGAGCCTGCAATGACTGCCTGGGAGGAGTGGGTATTTGGTGGTTTTTCGGCATTTCTGCGTGAGTGTCTAAAACGTTCCGGCCATGTTCAGATTTTTGTGGTTGCTATTTATGCAAAGTTACAAAGAATTTTTGAGATAATAAGAGGATATGCCGTAAAACATAACCTTGAAGTCGTACAAATGTACGACTTTCTTATCTGGGAGGAACGATGCTGCTTTTCAGCTGTTCTACTTTCGCGGGTTGGAATTATAAATAACAGCCTCTCACAGAATTTGCGGCAAAAGCAAGCTTTCACATTGCACAGAACTTACAGATTGACACAGAAGTTATATTAACGCCTTAGCCTTGAGGCCGAGTGTTTATTTTGCCGGCGCCTATGAGCACGCCTCTCCATATCACGGTTATGCCGGAGGTTTGGAGAACCTCCTCTCCATACCACTCGCTCTTCTGTCCATATGTCAAGACACAAGAACGATCATTTATTTTTGACTAAAGAACATAAGTACATAAGTTAAAAACGCATAGCTCTTATGTCCATATGTTCTTATGTCAGATTAATATTTTGGCCTTGCAGCCAATGATTTAGCCGGCGGTTGAAAACCGCCTTTCCATAACACGCTCCCTTGTGTGCTTCCGTTCTTATGTAAAGACAATTTTAGGAGACTCGGAAGTTTCCTCTCCACCATATCGGGTCTCCTGTCCACAAAAATTGAAGAGTGTCGAAGCACTCTAAATTATCTCTTTTTTCTCCTCTTTCTCTCCAATCTCCCTGGATAGTCTTTGGCCGTCAGGCCAACCCGTTCCTCCGTGTAACCTCTGCGGTCTCAGCGGCTCCGCGCGTTTTTTCGTACCCGACTCCCCGTGCCTAAGCGAGACCTTCTGATCTTCTGGACTTATGTCTGAATTTAGTTGTGTAGGTTCTCCGCAACCGCACACAAACACTGACAAAAAGCTTATTGAAATCTTCATTTGGTCATTGTCCCTGCGCGTCTGCTGCGCATTCGAACAGAAATGACAGAACTGCACAAACTAAACTTGAGATATAAGTCATAATCCATAGTGATGTGTTATCAGGGATCATGGCACAGAGTCGCCGATGACGGCAACCGGAATTGTCACGGAAGTATTCCGAGCGGGTTCTGACATCTGCTTCAGCAGAATCTGTGGCAACGGCAACATCACGTAATCACTAATAAATCTGACCTCCGACTTAATTTTTTCTGTGAAAATTCTGTAAGTTCAGTGCGAGGTAAAATGTTTATTTTGCCGTAAGTTCTGTGAGAGGCAGTTATTTACAATTCCTATACGCAAAAGTTGTATTACTAAGTTTTACTCTACGAAGTAACTGCTAAAATGAGGCTAAAATACACTCAAATCCATGGAAATTTCGTAACTTTGCAATTCAAACAAGGTAAAATCCAACATGATACATATTTGGCTGGATGAAAGCGACAAACACGGAATGTATTACTCCAATTTTTATGGAGGAATATTGGTACAGTCTCAGCACAGGGAGGTTGTATTGGAGCGTATGAAAGCAATTAAGATGGAGCTGAATATTCAGGATGAAATCAAATGGCAAAAGGTAAATGCCTACCATTATGAGAAATATATTCGCCTTGTTGATGAATTGTTTGAAATGGGTAAAGAGGGTTTGTTGAAAATAAGAATATTCTTTCGCCATAATCAGTATGAGCCTGAACTTACTACAGAAAAACGTAAGGAAGAATATCCGATTTTATACTATCAATTCATCAAATATGCATTTGGTCTCATATTTGCCGAGGATAAGGAGGGCGTACGCCTATATCTTGACGAGATTCCTTTGAGCCAGGAAAATAAAAGGAATTTCGTGGCGCATCTTTACAGTTTGAATAACGACCATGACTTCAAGTCGAAGGGAGTCTACTTTGTAGAAAAGGGAATTTCAGAGGTTGATTCCAAAACCCACTTGCCTTTGCAATTCATGGATGTTATACTTGGAGCTATATGTTTCAAGTTGAACGAAAAAGATAAATTGAAATCGGACGGTGACGAAAGACCAGGCAAGCGAACGATACTCAAACTGAAGCTTTACAAGTATATAAATGCAAAAATCCGAGAGATATACCCGGATTTCAATATCGGCATAAGCACACCTATAAAAGAAGAGAGCGACCGTTGGTTTCAGATTTATCGGCATTGGAGCTTCAAACCGAAGCATCATATTCGCAATCTGACAAGAACCAAAAGGGCAAAAAAATAGTCCTGCGTAACCTACACTTGTGAGCTACGCACTTTTCACGTAGCCGTTCAGTTACGACAGGATATTTTCTGATGCAAAGGTACTACCTTTTTTGCTATCTTCAAAATATAAACGCAAAAATCCGCTTTTTAGTTCATCAATCCGCTGAAACAAGGGATCCTTCCGGATGGAGAAAGCTCCGAAGGAGAGGTCGCCGATCCCGCTTTTATATCTGTTGCCCATTGTGTTGACAAATGGCCGGCGGCTATGAGCACGCCTTTCCATACCATGGTAAAGCCGGAGGTTTGGAGAACCTCCTCTCCATATCACGCGCCTTCTGTTCTTATGTGTTTATGTCTAAAATACTTAGGAGACTTGGAAGTCTCCTCTCCACCACACAGCTTCTAATGTCAAAAAAGCACACCAGTTTTTCTGTCAAAAAAATCAAGGAGAGGCTACGCTATTGTCGGATACTTGGTCTGAGGACTACCGGGATGCCGAAGGCGCCGGGGGAGACGTGCGTCTCCAGGTGCTGGCCTTTTTTGAGACGACGGGCTTGAGTGGCGGAAAGGTAAATGGTCACGAGGTGACCGTCCTCCAGCCGAAGGTCGGCGTAATGATCTTTGTAGGTTTCGCCGGTGGGTGCGTAACGGCCCCGTCTGATACGTTTGGTGCGGTGACGGGTCTTATAATACCGGCGCTCTACAGTTGCGGTAGTTGGTGTGGAATTATTGTCATCGGCACCGATGTAATTGACTACATAGAAAGCCCCGGTAAATATGGAGAATAGAAGCAGAATCCAGGATACCAGGCGCAAAGGATAATTCTTGAACGGTATCACACTCATGTCTTTATTGGCGAGCAATATAGACAGGACTATTGCAACAGCCAGACATATGGCGCAGACAATCCATGGATTGACTAAAGTGACGGTACGCAGTCCCAAAAATGCACCGATCCCTAAAACGGCAAGCAGTCCCAATAGCACTCTTGCGGCGTTAATCCAAAATTTCTTCATGATGTTTTAGTTTTTTGACATTAAGAACATAAGTACATAAGGCTACGCGTGTTTATCTTTTGTTCTTATGTTATTATGTCAGAAATTTTTGGACAGGAGAACAGGAAAAACATTAGTTACAATGGTTTAGCCTTCTCTTTGAAACTCTGAATATCATAATTTAAACCTCTGTGTAGCCTTTGCGGTCTCTGCGGCTCTGCGCGGGTTTAAATAAGGGCGCATGGCGCCGACAAATGGCCGGAGGTTTGGAGAACCTCCTTTCCATAACACGTGCCCTTCTGTTCTTATGTTCTTATGTCCAAAAAAAAGAGGTCCTTATGTCCACTTCAGTTTTCCGAATTGTATTCGTTGCGGAAAACCGAGGGACTTTTGCCCGTGACGCGTTTGAACATTCGGGTGAAATGCTGCGGATACTGGAATCCGAGGTCATAGGCAATAATGCTCACATCATTGTCGGAGGTGAGGAGCCTGCGTTTGGCTTCGGCTATGATTCTCAGTGCGATTATGTCCTGAGGGGAGCTGCCGGTCTCGCGCTTGATAAGATCGCCGAAATAGCCCGGCGTAAGATTCGCCTTTTCCGCGAAATATGACACCCTTGGTATTTCATTCACACTTTTGCCGCTTGCGAAGATCTCGGAAAGCTGCTTCTCGAACGCGGCGACCACCGAGGAGTTCACACTGTGCCGCGTGATGAACTGACGGTCATAGAAACGGCTGAGATATTCCAGCAGCAACTGTATGTTGGCCGATATCAGGTCGGCGGAGTGCTTGTCGACTGGATGCTCTATCTCCTCGTTTATCTTTTTGAGACAGTCCAGAAAAATCGCCCTTTCCCGTTCCGACAGATGCAAGGCCTCGCGCTGAGAGTATTTGAAATAGCCGAAATTGGCAATTTTATCCGCCAAAGGTGTACCGTAAATTAGGTCAGGATGGAACATAAGGCCAAGCACATCGTGGGCTATCGGCATATTCGTGCTGTCCACGTCAATCACCTGGCCGGGGGAGAAACATACCACCGTACCTTCCTGATAATCATAGTACTCACGGCCATATTTAATGGTGCAGTTCACGCCATTCTTCAGAAATATGGCATAGACGCCATATTTAAGTCTCACGCGGTCGTAATCACGTTTTGTGGCCTTGTTAAGGTCAATTACTGTCACCAGCGGGTGCAGGGATTCAAGGCCATAGATCTTGTTGTAGGCGTCGATTGAATCCAGATTCAGTATGTCGGGAGTTTTCATGCCGCAATTTTATTTCGAAGTTGTTTAAACTAATTTAC
>USIY01000092.1 GCA_900554845.1 uncultured Bacteroidales bacterium
TCTCAGTGAAGATGATCGAAGCTGCTATGGGCGGCGAAGAATTCGTTTATCCCGTTGGATGCTATGCCGACACAGCACGCTACAACCACGTGATGATGGCCATGCCTACCCGTGTCACCAAAGACGGCGTTTATTCAAAGCAGATCGTCGGCACTCCCGCCGAAATGGCCGCTCTCGACGCAAGCTACCAGCACCTCTGCAAGATGCGCGACGAAGTTATCTCGATGGGCGTTGTGCCCCCGGTTGACAAGTGGTCGGAGCTCAACCCCAACCTGAAATAATTCAGATTATCAACCACAGCCGCAAGGCTTATGAATCAAAGGGACGTCCGCGGACGTCCCTTTCTTATTGCAAGTAGTATTGCGAACAGATATTGCGTTTAAAGTACATGCTCTCCAATCTCTAATGCTGCATGGCTTCATACCCAACACTCTCTTAAACTTCAATTCCCCAAAGTTCGCATTTGGGGTCTTTATCCTTTGCTGTCCCTGTTACTTGGAGATTAATCTTTTCTTTCCGTTGATGATGTATAGTCCGGCTGGAAGTGTGGCGGTTGATTCTGCATCGGCGAGCACCCTTACTCCGGAAAGTGAATATACTGTGAAACCGATATTAGAGTCTTGCTCGATATTTTCTGTGCCGGAAGTCAGATTGCTGTAATCAATATCTTGAAGCCAGTTTTGTAAAAGAGATTTGGCATTTGATGTCTGAGAGCTGCGAATCCAGAGGCTTGGCGAGAGGAATGTGCCATTGGGAATAAGCTTTTTTGCATCACCTTCCACTCCGCTGATGCCGCTGCTTGCGCTTGAAACAATCAGACCTATATTCTTGCCTGCCATTTCCTTGCCATACTGGAATAGAAAGGATTGTAAAGGAGCCGCCATGTTGCTCCACCATAGTGGAGCGCCTATGATAATTGTTGAATACTGCGACATATCTACATTGACCGGGTCGATTGCAGGATAAGAGGCGGCATCGTCAGGATTATTGCGGATTGCCGCTATCTGGGCGCTGCCGATGGCGTAGTTGTTCGCGGCATAATCGAGACCCTTTTCTGCCGGTTCTACTTCGATTACATCGGCTTCAATTTGTGTATGGAGCTCGTTGACTATGTGCTCCACATTGTTTGTGTAGCTGTAATAGACGATAAGCGTTTTTGCCTGCGCTGTCATTGATAACATCAAGAGTGTAATTGCAAATAATATTTTCTTCATTGTCATGTTTTTTGATATTGCAAAATTAGCTCCGTTTTATCAACTGTAAAAACCCGGTTTCAAGGATTTATGCCCATTTTTTCGGATTGGAGTCTATTCCGGAAAATAGGTTACTTTTCCCCGAAAGCGGATTTTTCCACTCCGCCGTTTATTAGTAATTTTGCACTTGAAAACAAAGCATTATGGCAAACGAAGTAAAAATAGACACCATTCGCCGTCTCAACGACTATTACGGATTCGAGCATCTGAACCCGATGATAGCCGTCGGACATTATAAGGGAGAGCCGGAACCCGGTGCAACCACATACGAATTTGGCGTATATGCCATCTATATAAAGGAAACCAAAGGATGCGACCTGAACTACGGACTCACGAAATATGATTTCGACGAAATGTCTGTCACAGCTTTTGCTCCCGGCCAGAAAGTCACGACCGTAGTGGAAGAGGGACAGGAACAGCCACGCTGGACCGTACTTGCTTTCCATCCCGATTTTCTTGCCCGCACATCATTAGGCGGTAAGATGTCGTCATACGGTTATTTTTCCTACAACAGCAACGAGGCATTACATCTCTCGAAAGAGGAAGTCGATTTGCTCAGTGCCGTTCTTTCTCTGATAGAAAGAGAGATGAAACACAGCATAGACCGACATTCTCGTACGATCATAATTTCACAACTTGAAGTCTTCCTTGACTATTGCCTGCGTTTCTACGAGCGTCAGTTCTATTCGAGAGAGGTCATCAACAGCACGGTCATCGAGAAATTCAATGCATTGCTTGACGGATACATGGCAAATGAAATCAGGGAACAGGGATTGCCGACCGTGGCTTATTTCGCCGACAGGCTGAATCTGTCGCCCGGTTATTTAGGCGAGCTTGTCAAGACAAGCACCGGGACAACTGCAAAGGACATGATTGCCGACCGCCTCGTAAACACTGCACGGGAACTGCTCAACGACCTTACCCTGTCGGTGACGCAGGTAGGCGATATGCTCGGCTTTGAATACCCGCAGCATTTTGTCCGTTTCTTCAAACGTCGCACAGGGCGCACTCCGAAGGAATATAGGACAATCGCTGCAAATTGATAACCGGATTATAAACACAATAAAGATATGACAATGAGACACGAAATCTTTGACAGGGACGTGCGCGGCGAGATGGTATCGCCGAAAGATTCCGGATATGATCTGCTGATAACCGACATCTTCGACACGATGAAGACAGCCACTGAGATGAACACCGGCTACCGCACGCCGGAGGAGGTCCATGAGTTCATGGGACGTATACTCGACAAGCCTCTTGACGAGTCAACCACCGTGCTTCCGCCTCTCTATATAGATTACGGCAAGCCCGTGACTATCGGCAAACGGTGCTTCATCCAGCAGTGCTGCACATTTTTCGGTCGCGGTGGAATAGAAATCGGCGATGATGTTTTCATCGGCCCCAAGTGCAACCTGATTACCATCAACCACGATGTCAATCCCGATAACCGCAGCGCAACCTACGGCAAACCAATCAAGATCAAGGATAAAGTCTGGCTCGGCATCAACGCCACCGTTCTCCCCGGTGTCACCCTCGGCTACGGCTGCATAGTCGGTGCCAACTCTGTCGTGACAAAGGATGTGCCGCCCATGACAATCGTAGCCGGCAATCCGGCACGAATCATCAAGGGAATCGAGGTCTGAGATGTTTGTCAGAAGTGCCGGCATGTATGCAGTCGTGGATGTTTATTTCCCTTTGTTTAGGCAGGAAAACATCTTGTTCCGGAAAGCCTGACGTAAGGAGACATGTGAATTCATAGCCTTCGGAAGCATTGACAATCTTCTTGATATGCTCCACCTCGTCAGACACGGGGTTCTGTGTCGATTACCTTCCTGTCGATATAAGATATTCTGTCTTTTTTATTTCATAAGTGGAATATGCCTCCGCATATTGGTCTTTACTCTGTTGAAAAAGTGTCTGGGCTTCGAGCAGATCACTCATGGTGGAAATGCCCGCTTTGTAGTAGTTTTCATTAAGACGGAGATTCTCGGCTGCCTGTTCAATTGATTTCTTTGCAAGTATAGCCTGTTGGTAGGCATTGCATAGATCATTTTGAGATTTATGCATCCTGATTACCAACTGTTCCTGCCCGTCGTTTAGTTGCGTTATGGCATTTTCACAGGCAAGTTTCTGTTTTTTCATCGTATATGGAGCTTTCCATGAAATAGGGATTGAAACCGTTACAAGACCCAGGAGTGAATTTTGCGACGGACCCATGAAATTCTGGAACATATATCCGCCACTTATGGACACAGTAGGCAAAAATTCTCCGAGCGTTATTTTCTTCTGCAAGCGTGCAGCCTCAACGCTTTTGTCAAGCAGTCTGTATTCTGTCGTAGCCAAAACCGCATCACCGTGATTGACAAAAAGAGATTCCGGCGATTCAAGAGGATGTTCCATGTCGATTGCCAGTTCTAAAGAATCCGTATCCAGACCCATACATTGCGCCAGAAGCATTTTCAGAACACCGATATTGTTTTCCACATCAATATATGCGCTTCTATTATCATTAAGGCGAAGATTAACCTGTAATAAATCATTCGGCTTTGTAATACCTGCTTTCACGGCATTGGCGACTTCGCGTTGTATAGTATCAAGAAGGCAACGGGCACTTTCAAGAGTATGCACTTTTTCCGTCAGAGCCGCAATCTGCCAATAATATTGGCAACGGTCAGTCTGACTTCATTGGCGGTCTGGATACGCTGTATTTCACTGATCTCAACTCCGAGTTTAGCCATCTTGTAGCCATTGAATATCCTTCCTCCGGCATATATGGGTAATGAAGCCATCGCATTCGCATACCACCCGCCGTCAAGCATCTCCATAGACTGAGGCCCCATATCCATTTTTATCATGTAATCGCTGGCTTTCATTCCACCGCCTCCGACCGACAATGAAGGAAAGAAATTGGCAAGTGCCTCTTTCTTCCCCTGCATGGCAGACAAGGCATCGTTGTTTGCCATTTTTATACGGGCATTGTGAGCCAATGCCATGTCGCGACATTCGCCAGGATTATATCTCTTTTGTGCCGATGCCGTTACTGCCAGCACCAGTGATATTGTAAAAAGTAATTTTTTCATTTCTGTCTATGTATTTTCCAATAAATTACCGGAAGGACGGTTACAACGAGTATCAGCGCGCCGATTCCTCCGAAAAGGATAGTGATTCCGACGGGCTTCCACATGGCTGAGCCGGAGATTATCATCGGCACAACACCAACCGCGGTAGTTACCGTTGTAAGGAAAATCGGCACCATTCTCCGCTTGCCGGCTTCCAATGCCGCCTCGCGTGGAGTCTTGCCATTTTTCAATCCATCTTCAGCGTGTTCAAATATCAGGATTTCATTGCGCATGATAAGCCCCATTAGAGTAATAAAGCCGAATATTGTTGTCAATCCCATTGTTGTCCGGGTTGAGAACAGGCCGAACATGGCACCCGGCACAAATAGAAGTACGGCAAACATACATACCAGAGTCAGCGCGTAACTCTTGAAATTGAACAGCAAAAAGAAGAAGATAATAATCATGGCTATACCAAGCCCGGCACCGAGCTGTGGCAGGCTTTCATTATCATTTTCAATCTCTCCGCCGATTTCGGTAGTCACACCTTGCGGCAGACGTATGTTCTCACTGACATATTTTTGCAAATCAGGCACGATTTCTTCTGCCATCATTGTGCGTGGCAGTTCAGCCGTTACTGTCAGGCATCTCACACCATTACGGTGGACTATTTTCGATTCGCTCCATTTTGGGGAAACCTGAGCAATTTGCCTTAAAGGTACTGTCTTCGCCGAGGTCATCGGCTGGACAGGCAAATTGTCGAATTTGTCAAAATCGGCATTGCCCCAGCTATTGTCCTTGAGAACCACCGGCAATCCATAATCGTCCTCCCAAATTGTGGTCACAAAACGGTCATTTGTATGCGACATAAGTTGCAGCGACGTGGTCTGACGGTTCAACCCCAGACGGGATGCCGCTTTTTCATCAAGCGTTACCTCCACAACCGGTTCAGGCTGCTCAAAGTCGGTGCGTACCCAAAGTAAATCAGGGTTCTGACGCATATACTGCATCAGATGGTCTGCGGCATAGTGCATGGAATCAGGATTATCACCGTAAAAACGGAATTCCAATGCTTGAAACACTTGCGAATCAAGCTGTTTGAACTTAACAAAAGCATTTGGGAAAGCCTCCGACAGTTTTTCAGTGTATTCATCCACAAGTTCAACTGTTGCATCATTGGATGTAGTGTTTACAATAAACTGCGCGAAATTCTTTCCACCCTGTTTCGGAGTATAGGAGGCTTGAAAACGAGGGGAAGCACACCCTTTGAACGATGTTATTGCCTTGACCCTCTCATCTTTGCTCAATACATTATAAACGGAATCAGTCACAGCCACTGTTTCCGCCAGCCCGGTTCCTTTAGGCAGATATATTTCGACCGCAAACTGGTCCCGTTCCGAACAAGACATCATTCTCTTCTTTATTTCTCCGGCGAAGAAAAGCGTCGACAGCATCAGGGCGGCTGCAATTCCGAGCGTCAGCCACGCATGGGCGAATACCCATTCAAGAAGTCTGTCATATGCCTGCTGAACATAGTCTGTGATTGTTTTCTTTCCCTCCTTGCGGTTCTTTTTCTTAATTAGAATAACCGCGAGAATAGGCACGACAACCATAGCGACAAAGAGTGAGGTCATCAGGTTTATTGCTATCGTAATCGGGAAGTCATGCAAAAAATCTCCTTTCTGGCCGGTGCAGGTAATCAGAAGCGGGAAGAAAATAGCGCTGATGCAGGCTGTGGCCAGAAGCATGGCAAGAAAATACTCCGACACGCTTTTACAGGCTGCGTGCCAACGGCTGTAACCTTTATTGAGGTATTCAAGATAACCGTCAATTACAATGACCGAGTCGTCCACCACCATGCCAAGCACTACAATCATCGCGGCAAGCGTTATGGTATTCAACGGTATGCCCACAAGATACATGATGCCCAATGATATGAATGTAGTCACCGGAATGGCTGTGGAGGCTACAAGTGCAGAGCTTATCGGAAACAGAATCATCATCATCAGAATGATTACAGCCATTGATATGAACAGGTCGCGGAGAAAAGAATTGACACTGGCGTTTACAACTCCGGCCTGATCGCTTATGCAGTCAATAACCACATCTTCCGGCAATGATGTCGCCTTTATTTCAGCAAGCATCTTTTCAACATCTTTGCCATATTGCACGATATTGTTTCCCGCAAGCATCTCCATCGAGATTATGACACAGCGGTTGCCATTGTATTCTATATAGCCCCCGGTCTGGTCATATCCACGGGTCACAGATGCGATATCCCTTATTCTGACCACATGATTGCCGCCATCGCTGTATATTATCTGATCCGCTATTTCATCTTCGCCTTTTAATGATGGGCTTACATGGATAGGGGTATCGTTGCTCCAACCTCCAAGACTGCCGCTGACAGTCGTGATTCCCTGTCCTGACAACACATCTATAATTACCTGCGGGCTAATCCCGTATTCTGAAAGACGGTTGTAATCCACGTTTATCACAATCTGTTCTTTTAGATTGCCCAAAACCCTCACGTTGGAGACCGACGGTAGTTGTCTCAACCTGTCGCCGATAAGTTCACAGTATTTGTCAAGCTCCCGATAGCTCCGGCTGTCGCTTTCCACCGCGACCAGCAATGCCGAAGTATCTCCGAACTCATCATTTACAACCACATCTACCACTCCTTTGGGCAATGAGGATTTGAAACTGTTGAGTCCGTGCTTTATCTTGCTCCACACCTCATCCTTGTTGGATACATCGTCATTCAGTTCAACCATTACGCTGCAAAGCCCGTTCTGGCTGGTGCTGACGGTCTTAGCCCTGTTGACCTCCTTGAATGTGAACAAATATCTTTCAAGAGGCTTTACCAATTGTTCCTCCACTTCCTCGCTTGTAGCACCGGGATATATCCCTACAACAACCCCTGTCCGCAGAGTAAAATCGGGAAATTCCGCTTTGGGCATTTTGTCCAGCCCATAAATACCCAGAATTGCCATAAGACCGACAATCAGGAGTGTGATGCGATAGTTGTGCATCAGCCATGCCACCCATCTGCTGTTCTTTTCTTTCTTCATAATGTGATGACTTTGCTTCCCTCGCTTAGTTTCTGCATACCGCGGACTATCAAGGAATCATTCTCGTTGATGCCGGATATTATTTCTATTCTCGAGCCGTGTGTCCTCCCGGTATTGACATCGAATCTTTTGGCAACGCCATCCTTTTTTATCCAGACATACAATGTCTCACCGGCACCTTTCATAATTGCCGTTACAGGCACTGTCAAGACATCGGGGCGAGTGTTCTGGAATATCACTTCGCATAACATTCCGGGCAAAATTTCATGAGAGGGATTGTCAACCTCAATGCTGACGCTGTAAGTGTGTGTCATTAAATCACTTTGTACGTTCTTAGCTATCCGGCCGCCAAGAAATTTTCTTTTGCCGAGTGCATCTACGGTTATTGTTGACGGGGTGTCGGACTTAATGTCGCCTATTTCTTTTTCAGGAACGGAAACATTTACTTTTACCGTGTTTATATCCACTATCGTGACAATAGGCTGCCCCGGCATTACAGTTTCTCCGGCCTGAACCATCTTTTGCCCGATCGTGCCGTTCACGGGCGAATAAAGCCGGCATGTGTATCTCAGTGCGTGTAAGCCCCTCTGTGAGACAGACGAGATCCGC
>USIY01000093.1 GCA_900554845.1 uncultured Bacteroidales bacterium
GGTAAGAATACCGTCGGTTCTACATACTCCTTCCCCTCTTTCTCCGCTTTCTTTTTGGCTTTTTCCAGTTCCTTTTCTTTCTTCTCACGTTCCTTTTCAAGTTCTTTCTCAAGCAGCTGCCCGAGCGGCGACGATTCTGCCAGAATCCAGTCGGAACCGTCCGGCGACTTGTCAAGAGAAGACATGGGCACCTCGGTGCGCATCTGCCGGGTATTCATGAAATTCATACATCCGTTGCGCACCATCGCCATAAGATACGACCTAAGCGACCCTTGAAGCTCAAGCCTCTCGCGAATCTCCCATAGGTGAACGATGGCGTCGCCAACAATCATCTCAGCAAGCAGACGGTCCTTCACATAATTATATGCGAAAGCACACAACGCCTGGTAATGAAGCGAGTATAACATCTTCCAGGCCCGTTCGTTATCCTGTTTGAGCGAATATATGAGTTTCTGTTCCTTCATTTTGCTGAAATCGCTATCATCGGTTGATCACGATTTTGACAACCCGGATACCGCTTCGGCAAAGATATATTCCCGGCAACAGCATGGAGGTGTCGAGTGTGTCGCCGGCGGCATACATGACACGCTGTCCGGAAAGCGAAACGACTTCGATTCCGCATTGTGCCGACCTTACCGTGCAACCGTCGAAACTGACTCCGGCCCCTGGGGCATCAGCACCCACACTTCCGACCCCGGAGATATCTGCAGGAGTGTAAAGATAGAACGCATCTATTGAAAAATTGGAATCTTTCAGTTTCCCCGCATATATTTTCGCATATTCGCCCGTCCATCTTGCATTTTTGAGGGTTGTCACATCGAATCCGGGACAGATTCCGGCAATGCGGTCTAATGGAATATCAAGGCCGATCCACCCGTTGCCTACAGGCCAGTGGGCAACCACAGGATAGCCCGTGGCATAGCCGTTGACGGCGCATTTAAACGCAGGTCCATCGCCGCTATTGAAAAATTCCATTCCGAAAATCTCAGGTTCGGCATCGGTGCGCAAGGCTATGCGCAAATGAGTGTCGCCGGTTATATGCTGTAGATTTATCCCCTTGTCGCCGGTGCTGAAAGCCACATTGCTCAGACCGCTGCCGGTGGTGAAATATGAGAGATATGAACTGTCTCCGTCGACTCCGTCTACCGGACGAGGCGTGTATTTGCGCATTGACAGGCGCGTGATCGCGCGGCCTTCCGCCTCGGGGGCGTAATGTGTCACAATATTTCTGGAGTCTGACGCAAGCGCCTCCAGCGCATCGGTCGACATCTGGAATACATCATAATAGCCGTACGATGCCGACATGGCCGATGTAGAAGGATCACTCACAGTCCATTCGCTTGGGAAACGGGGTGCGTCCTGCTCGCTGTGAGGCGGCGAGGAGGTCTTTATGTACGGCCATTCCTCATCATCCCAGTACAGACGTGACAGCAACGGCATGCGTTTGCTGAATTCCTCGCCTTTCACATGGCCGTGGCAGATAAACCATGTGTCGCCCGCGCCGTCGGTGATTATAGGTGCGTTATGGCCGTTGCCTGTGAACTTGTAGTTGTTGTTGGTAAGGGTGGCACTGCTGTTCAGAGCGTCACCGCCATCAAGAAACGACACACCGTTGCGGTCCGTGTAAGGGCCGAAGATATTCTTCGAGCGCCCTACCGCCACACGATAGGTAGTCCATGCGTAGCTCCCTATCGAGGCAAACATGTAATACCACCCGTTGCGTTTGTAGATTTCCGTACCCTCTATTTTAGCACCGGCGGTCTGCACCTTTTTTGAAAGGTCGAATGTAATGTCGATGTTCCCGTCAACCTCTATCTCCATGCCGAACATATTGGTTGTGGAACCCCAGAAGAGATAGTGTGAACCGTTTTCCTGATAATAGAATGGGTCGATGGCATTGCGGGATCCGACCTCATGCTCGTCGAAAAGTTTGCCGCGATTAGTCCACGGACCGGCTGGATGGTCGGCCACAGCATATCCTATATAGGTCGATGGAGCCGTTTCATCTGGAATATTGACACTATAAAACAATACATATTTCCCGTGTATGCGGCATAACTCCGGCGCCCAGACCTGACCCTCTGGTGGCCGGTTGTCGCGGTTGAAAACGGTACCCGTCTGAACCCAGTTTACAAGATCGGCCGAACGAAAAATGGGTACATTCCAGATATCTTCAGTTCCCATCAGATAGTAGAATCCGTCGTCGGCCCGCATCACCGTCGGGTCAGGAACAGACTCCATTATTATGGGATTCCTGTATGTGGCCGGTACTGCCACCGCCTGTAGACACGTCAGAACCGCTATCAGAATCAGATTCAAACATTTCATATTTTTGTCCGGGTAACTGGTGGTGATTACTTTAATATTGCTTAATTATCAGAGTTAACGTCCTGCGGAAACGCCGGAGCATAGTGCTCGACCGGAGTGGGACTGCCGCCTTCGAGATAGGGCCACCCCTCTTCATCCCAAAGCAGGCGGTCAAGCAGCGGCAATCTGACCATATCGAGCTCTTTCCCCTTGCGGTGGCCGTGACACAGGAACCATGTGTTGCCGACACCGTCGGTGATCACGGGAGCATTGTGTCCCGTGCCTGTGAAGCGGTCGTTGCCAGAGGTCAAAGCCGCGGCCTTGGCCAGATTTATTTCAGGGGCGTTCAGCTCGCCTCCGGCAAGAAACGGAATGCCCTCGCGGGTGT
Source organism: uncultured Bacteroidales bacterium (assembly GCA_900554845.1). GTDB lineage: Bacteria > Bacteroidota > Bacteroidia > Bacteroidales > Muribaculaceae > Lepagella. The sequence goes on from USIY01000093.1 coordinate 2,696, forward strand.
AGTACGGGCCGCAGATATTTTTTGAGCGCCCCACAACCACCTGATAGGTTATCCACGCATAGCTTCCTCTTGATGCAAACATGTAATACCAGTCGCCGCGTTTGTATACCTCGGTGCCCTCAACGGCCTTTCCGGCCGTCTGCACTTTTTTCGAAATGTCGTAGCTAATATTGAGTTTGTCGTCCACCCCGATTTCCATCACCCACATATTGTTGGTGCTTCCCCAGAAAAGATAATGCTTTCCGTTGTCGTAAAAATAAAACGGGTCGATGGTGTCGCGGCATCCGGCCTCATAGCCGTCGAAGAGTTTTCCACGGTCGTGCCACGGCCCGGTGACACTGTCGGCCACGGCATAGCCCAGATAAGCCTTGAAAGTGTCGGAGGCGTCAGGATTACTGCAATAGAACAGCACGTATTTGTCGTGGATGCGACACAGTTCCGGAGCCCATATCGCAGTGTCCGGCCGCTTGTCCCCATCCTTGAAAATCGTTCCGGTCAAAGTCCAGTTCACCAGATCGGGTGAGCTGAACAGACCCAGATTCCTGATGTTCTCCGTGCCGGTCATGTAATATGTGCCGTCGTCGTCGCGGAGCACTGTCGGGTCGGGCAGATTGACGTCGATTATCGGATTCGTGTATGTTTCGGCACCGCTGACGCACTGCTGCGAGAGCATTATGGCCAGAACTACGATAACATGACTTTTCATGGCAAATAGCTGGTTACGTTAGTCTGCAAAAGAAAGACTTTATACAATCTGAAAGCGGGAGTGCCGCGGTTGAGTGAGGTCTCGGCACACCCGCATTTCTTTACCTAAATTCAATCATTTACCTGATAAATACCTTCTTGACCGCGCCGGTGGTTTTCACCACATATACACCGGGTGTCAGACCTTCCAGACCGATCACCGCCGTTGCCGATTCACGAACCATAGCGCCTGCAAGGTTATATAGCTGCATCGGAGCGTTGTCGCTGCCGAGGGCAGAGATAGTTTTGTCAGACACGAAGATCTCTACGTTGTTGTGGCCGTTTTCAATACCGGTGATGCCAGCGCTGACGCTGGGGGTGTAGACATATGCACCGTCGACAAACACCTTTGCGCCATCTCCCAGCGAAGCCTCGGGGTGACCTTCATTAGCTCCATCCTGACCGCTGGGAAGATCGATTGCCACTGCCTCACCCTGCCAGTCGTCGGTCAGACGGGTGTAGTCCATCTCAACGTCAAACTCATCTTTCATCAGTTCGGCAACCTTGCCGAGTGTAATATCAACAGCCATCCATTCTCCTTTTTTAAGACCGGGTGCAACCACTGGCACACTGTTGTTGACATTGTCGTCGGTGAAGGCAATTGCAGGAGCTTCGCCATCGTTACCGTCATGCTTGAACCACCGCACACTGAGAGTTGGCACTGTCACATCACTGAGAAGATAAAACGAGATGTGAAGATGGCTATTCTCATTGATGTGAGTCAGATCGGTATCCGATTTACGGGTCATATAGAATCCTGACCACCATTGATACCACCCTCCGTTCACCACCATGCCGTCGAAGCAACGGCCGTCGGCCGGCACAGGCACTGCGGCATAATCATCATCGCTCGCCCAGCCGACATTACCGCCGGGAAAATGAGCGTTTACGGTTTCGTCAGTCGCCACGCGATAGTCGTTCACTTTGATTTTCGAATTTGCTGCCAGTTTCTCCATCGCTGCGTCGCCTAAAGCGAACACATCATAGATGCCCCCTTCGGCGCAGACAGCAATTGTAGGATCGATTGACGGGTCTTCAACTACGTAAGTCTCTTGTGCGCCAGCACTCAGAGCGGCACCAAATGCGCACATTGTTACAATTGCATGTGTAAATTTTTTCATGATAACTATTATTGGTTAGGTCTATTTAACAGGCTTTATATATCATTACATGTTATTGACAAAATTTAAACTCATACGGGTAGCGAAAAAAGATTTTTTTCTAAAAAATCATGACGCTATGCCGAAATCAGACACAACGATCCGACTTACCGTCTTATTGTGCAAAAGACACATGGTATATTTCAGCATCTCGTTGGAAATCAGTGAACTTGTAAGTTGTAAGGAAGATGAATGAACGAGAGACCCAGATTGTTATGGAAAGACCTACTTTGCCATTGATTATCCCGGTAGGACCGATAGTCTATATGCGGCCTGCTGGCACGAAAGTCATCCCTCTTGCCTGTCGAAGGGATTAAGAGAGTGTTTGGATTTAAATCAAATATAGATTGAGAGGCTTTATCTCCCTTTGGTCGATGAGCTAAAGGTTTTTGAGATGATTTTGCAAGTCGAGGAGGGAGCAATTGCCATATTGCGACCGAAGAGACTTGGCGAACCTTCAGTTCATCGATCAAAGGGAGATAAATCAGCCAAAAAAGCCCTCAAGATTAATTTGAAGTTTTACTTTCCACCCTCATTTTTGTTAAAATGGTTTAAATTCAAACAATCTCTAACATTATGATAAGTTAACAAATTTCGGCGGAACTAAATGCCTGAAAATAGACAAGTTTATTATGCGGTAAAAGAATGCAAAAAGCGATTGACGAGTTAGGAGATGAACCTGTCAATCGCTTTTGTCGGTGTCTCCGCAAAGGAGATATGCGAAGGATTATCTCACTAAGATTTTTTTGCTGCTTTCTCCTTGACGGAGGATATAGATACCCTGGGGAATATCATTCAGTGAATTTCCCATGAAAGTTCCCTGTATACTGAAAAGCTCATAAGGTAGGGAGTAATTTATGTCATTTTGTATGTCGTCAATACCTGAATCATCTGTCAAATCGTCAATAATAGAGGCAAACATTGACCATTCTTCACTATTTTCATATATTCCCTTGCAACCAACCGGAACATGCAGAATAGCTTCTCCAACTTCCCACTTGCTAGTTGTAAGCTGAGGCGGCTGTGGAGAATATATATCAACACGTTTAAGATTATGGTCGTCTATTCCAAAAATATTAACTTCCTTGGTTGATGCACTCATTGAAATGAATCTTAGATTGCTATTATAAAAATAACAACTTTCGACGGATGAGGGAGTGGTGATAGATTCTAATGATTCGCACCTTTCCCATATTCTTATGTCTTTTGTCCCATCAGGAATGATGACCTCAGTCACTTCTTCTCCGTTAAGTTGTAAATACCAACAATTGTTGCCACAAAGGTTACTGCTGCATTTTATATTGCAGAAGGAATTTATATCAGAGATGTGAATTGTTGGAATTAAAGGCCATCTAGCGTCTGATAATGTACTTTTTATCTGTTTTAGAGAAGCGGGGATGGTGACAGAGCGAAGATTGTATGTATACTCAAAGGCTTGACTTTCGATGATTGTAACCCCTTCTGGGATAACGATTGACTTCAGGGATTCGCATTTTCCAAAGCAAAACTCTGGTATCGTAGTTATAGCAGTCGGAAGATCAATTGACTCTAAAGACTTACACCTGTCAAACATTCCTCTTGAGAGGGCTGTAAGTTTTTGGGGAAGGGTAACCTCTACCAATGATCCACAATATCTGAAAGCGTCCTCTCCGATGGAGACTACAGAGTTTGGAATCTCTACTTTAGTTAAATTAGGGCAATTATAAAATGCCTTCTCAACCAATGCAACTACCGGATAAGTTACTTTATTCCATACAATATTTTCCGGAATTGAGGCGATTTTTACATTTGGGGCAATACCAATAGGGTTCTGTCGCGCAACGGTTGCTTGCCTGCTTTCCGTATCGATGTTATATACAATGTCGTTGACGTAAACTTCCTCTTTTTTTGCATAACACGTCAACGAAATCATGCAAAAAAGAAAAACTATAAGGTTGTAAGATTGCGATTTCATAATCAGTCGTTTTTTATAGCCCAACAATGGGGATTGGACAATCTGAGGAAGAATGGCTTATTCGGGCATTTACGTTGACTGAAATACGTAGGGTTATTACCCTCGTATCCGCAGTACGGGCATTTGTACTTGTAAGAGAAAAATCCCATAAATTTTAGAGTGCCGCGGTCATCCTCTCGTTGGCGTTAGATTGGTTTATACAAGAAAAGCGTAGGAATCTGTATCTGTTACCGTCCTACTCTCTGAGGCTTCTCGCATTGCCTTATTACAGTTGGACGGCAACGAAGAAGCCCTACGCTTGTATATGCAATCAGCGCGTTCGGCTATATTCCTCACGGAATACCGTGCCGAATGCAAGATAATTACATATCCACGGGCATCTACCGTTGCTCAATCCTTGACATAGACAGAAATCTTGCGAGAATTTCAAGTGGTCAAGAATCGGCGCGGATAAACTCTAATTTTCATAATCTTAAATTTTGTGTAAATATAAGCATGTCCACTGAAATGGGCAACTTAAATAGGTTGCATCTATTATTTGCAACCATAAAAAGTTGCTTAGCTCCCTTAAAAGTTCCGGTTGGGCAATCTATATTCCCACTAATATTTTTTGGATTGGATTATATACAAACAATTATTGCTGTCCGATAAAATTTTTTGAAGCGAGATAATAATCAATGAAGCGGAAAAACATGGAGTGTCTCGTTTTGTGTATAATTCCGTTCTACATTCATATGTAGAAAACAACGGGGCCGTGTCGGTTTTGATCGACACGGCCCCGAAGGTTTTTGCGCTAAATCTTTAGAAAGCGGTCTTTACGCCGTTCATGATATAGTTTCCGGGACGGAGACCGGCGACAGTATTTGCTCCGACTGAGAGGTGGAGCACTTTTACGAGTATGCCGTCGATGCCGAACACTTTTATTTCGCATGCTTTGTCGGAATAGATGACGAGTGTGTCGCCTCTGCGCTCGATGCGCAGGCCGGTCCTGTCGTCGCCAACATGATCAACTCCCGTCACATAGTCATTGATAGGAATATTGATGTTGATTGTTCCATGATCTGCGGGTGCTTCGGCATATACCGAGAAAGGCGATATGTTGGCTCTTGCATCGTTGTCGGCATCTGTAGCCTCGAGCGGTGCGGCGCCTATGGCTGCAAACGAAGAGCCTTCGGCATCGAGCATATAGGTAGTGGCTGCGTCGAGGCTGCGGCTTTCGTAGGTGGCATGGAGGGTGTAGTCCGAACCGTTGCTTACGATTTCATCCGGTGTCTGGGCGACGGTGCCGTTCTGGGCGCTAAACTTCACTTTGCCGCCTTCGGTGTTGCCGCATGTGCCGACGAGGTATGGCCGGTTGGCTTCTATTGCGGAGGCGAGGGTGAGGTCCGACGCTCCTTCCGCGAGTGTGGCTACGGCATAATCTTTACCGGTGAA
>USIY01000094.1 GCA_900554845.1 uncultured Bacteroidales bacterium
GTAGACGTTACCGAACTCATACATGCGCAGGTTGGCCGAACGGCGCTTGATGTTGCGCTCAAGCGACTCCAGTCCGCCGAACAACAACGTCTGGCGCATCACGCCGAGCTCGCTGCTCAACGGATTCATCACCTTGACGCAACGCTCCGGACTCATCTGCTCCAGTCCTTCGTAATGCGCCAATGACGTCAGCGAATTGTTCATGATCTCCGAGAAACACTGGGCCGTGAGCTGATTGCTGACAATCTGCTGCATCTCGTTGCTGAGATCTGTGTCCTGAGGCTGCGACAGAGCGATGGTGGTGCGCTCGGGAATGGGGATGTTGTTGTATCCGTAGATACGGAGCACTTCCTCCACCACGTCGCAAGGACGGGTCACGTCCACACGGTAGGTGGGAACCACCAGATGCAGAACGTCGGGATCCGGGGTTTCCGTAACCGCGAACTCCAAAGCACGGAGTATCGTTATTACAAGCTCGCGGGGAATTTCATAACCGATAAGACGAGAACAATAGTCGAGCGAGAAATCCAGTTCGGCGGCCATTACGGGTTCCGGATAGACATCCACAATGTCACCGCAGACTTCACCTCCGGCGAGTTCCTGAATCAGGACCGCGGCCAGACGGGCTGCGTATGTCGTGATCATCGGGTCGGTGCCGCGTTCATAACGGAAGGACGCGTCCGTGGAGAGTCCGTGACGACGCGCCGTGCGCCGTATACGCGTGGGATTGAACCACGCGCTTTCGATGAACACATCGGTCGTGGCCTCGGTCACACCGGAGTCCAGGCCGCCGAACACACCGGCTATGCACATGGGCTTCTCGGCATCGCATATCATCAGGTCCGCGGAGTCAAGTTTACGCTCAACGCCGTCAAGAGTGGTGAACGAGGTGCCTTCGGGACATGTGCGCACCACTATTTCCTCACCTTTTACATGTTTGAGATCGAAACAATGCAACGGTTGGCCGATACCAAGCAGTATGAAATTGGTTATATCGACTATATTGTTTATCGGGCGCTGTCCCGTGGCCGTGAGCAGATCCTTGAGCCATTGCGGTGATTCGGCAACCTTCACGTTGCGGATAGTGACGCCGGAATAACGGGGACATCCCTGACGGTCCTCAACGGTGACTTTCACGGCTCCGTCGGGTCGGTCCACATGGAAAGCGGATACGTCAGGCACATTGATTTCGGGATATTCCGCGGCTTTCTGTCCGGCCGCGATCTCGCACCATTGCTTTGCCTTTATGTCGCGGGCCACGCCGTAATGGCTTGCGGCGTCCACACGGTTGGGCGTCAGTTCCACTTCCAGACAGTAATCGCTGCTGAGGTTGAAGTACTCGGCGGCGGGCGTCCCGGGCGCTATTCCGTCGGGAAGCACCATGATTCCGTCATGGCTCGTGCCGAGGCCAAGTTCGTCCTCGGCGCATATCATTCCGTTTGACTCGACGCCACGGATCTTGGATTTCTTCATTTTAATCTCCTTGTCGCCGTCGTAAAAGACGGTTCCGAGGGTAGCGACCACGACAGTCTGGCCCGCGGCCACATTGGGAGCGCCGCACACTATGTCAAGAGGCGCTTCACCGCCGACGTCGACAGTCGTGACATGCAGATGGTCGGAATTAGGGTGCGGCTCGCAGGTAAGCACCTTCCCCACGACTACGCCGCGGAGACCGCCGCGTATGCTTTCAACTTCCTCGACCGTATCGCATTCCAGACCCGTCGAGGTCAACAAAGCCGCCAGTTCACGCGGCTCCCGGTCAACGGATATATACCGCTGAAGCCATTTATAAGATATATTCATACTGCTTCTGCTATCTGCTTTCTGTTTCAACTTGCAAATTTACTAAAACTTCCCCGTATCCACAAATTTTGGGACCTTCCATAATTACAAGATTTTACGTAGGCCGTCTCTGGAGAATCACGCTTCCCTCACGCAATTTTGGAAATATCGAAGATATTTTATAATTTTGGTCGATATATGAGCAAAACAGAGACACGGTTCAGCCAATGGTGTTACCGGCGATGGAACCACTTCAAACTGATGCGCCGTTCGGCGGCCGCATTCTTCATATCCTCCCGATATTTGCCTGTACAGATTTTCGGTGCCATATGCTCCACATGGTGCACCATGTTCGGCGCGATATGGCTTCTGGCCCTGTGGATCCTGAGCAATATTCTTTCCAACGATCCTGCCGCAATAAGAATCGTCGACATGATATTCAACCTGTCGATACCGACATGGATCATGTTCGAGGTTGTCAGTGTGGTGCATAAGCTGTCCCCCATTTTCAGTCTGCGGCGCCGTGAAATCAGCATCACCTGGAGCCAGATATGCATCCTCCTGGCTTTCTTGGGATGGCTCATCGCCGTACTTATTATCACAGGCCTCGACCACGGAAAAGACCTGCTGACACTGGCCATCGTGGGAAGCGTCATGGGATGGATTTTCCAAGACACCGTCAAGAACGTAGTGGCGTTCCTCTACCTCCGCATCAACAAGCTGGTGCGCATCGGCGACTGGATAATGGTGGAGCCTCGCAATATAGACGGTATGGTAAAGACCATCAGTCTCACCACCGTTACCATCGAGAACTGGGACACCACTGTCTCCTCCTTCCCCATCCATATCCTCTATTCGGAAACCTTCAAAAACCTGCAGGGGATGCTCGACAACAAAACCCACGGACGCCGTTCGTTCATGTCCTTCGTCATCGACTCCGGATGGATTCAACCGGTCACATCCGACGAGGCGGATAAAATAGCCGCAAAAATCGAAAAAGACCTCCGACTGCATTCCGACGAAATCAAGAGAGTTCTCCATAAGGCCTTCGGCGCCGAGACGGAAGTGCTGAACCTTGCGTTGTTCCGGCGATACATACACCATTGGCTGATGAACAACAGGAATTTCTCGCGGATACCGCGTCTGATAGTCCGTTTTCTGGAACCCACCGAGAACGGCATCCCAATGCAGATCTACGGATATATTACTGAAGTGTCCCTTGAATCTTTCGAATGGATACAGTCCGAGACCATCGAGCATATACTCCAGGCCATGACCTGGTTCAACCTGCGGATCTATCAGAGTCCCTCGGGCTTCGACGCCTCCAATTCCAACGTGTACCTCACATCCAGCAGTACCCCTTACAAATATTATTGACCGACATGGGACAATTTGCCACTACGCTGTTTCAGCTCATGAAGCCTTCGGATGATTCGACTTCCGAGGGGTGGAAAAATTACAATAACGAATTGATCCGCGCCTGGTACACCGCGCGGCACTACGTGAGGACGCACATCGCGGAATGGGAAAAGCATTGGCGCGGCAACGGGAACGAAAGCTTCCGGATCGCGGTGCGCGGAGGCTCTACGCTGTCGCGTGCTCTTGTACGTCATCTGGCGCTGATGATGCACTATCCCCATTTTGACGAGGACAATCAGTCCACACGGTCAGTCATAACCATTCTTTATGAAGGGAATGCCAACTTGAGCAAGCTCAAAGGGGAAGCCCGCAAACTCATGAACCCCGACTATCTCGGCAACCTGATGAAGTACAGCGATTTCACCGTCGAGGCCCCGGACGGCAGATTCAGTCAAAAGGGATTGAGCTTCCTCGACATCGTATTCGAACTGAAGGCGGTGAAGCATTTCGAAGACCATAAAGAGGGTCTGCTTCTTCCGGATGACTCCTTGATATATAAGGATGTCAAAGCCGCACTCGGCCATATTCCGGAAGAATTCGGCGAGCGGGATGTGGAGAGAGGCATCCTTGTGAACAGCGCGTACAATTTAGGCGACACCATCAACAACCTCCCCTCGGAGGACAACGACACTCCGGTCCGTTACAACATAGCGCTGGATTATCTGCGCGGTGTCCACAGAAAGACTCGTATTGACGACTGGAACCGAGATTTCGGACCGGACGGCAGCATTCACCCCGTCAAACTGCGCCAACGGTTGTCGAGCATCTTTTCCGGCGACACTTTCGAATCCCATATCCGCGGACTTATGAATTACTACGGCGAGATCAACTACCGGTATATGCTCAACAACGCCCGGAATATCCGATGCGCCCTGCGGGAGAATCTCAACCGACTTGCGCGGACCGAGCACGCCCGCTGGAACGCTGAAAAACTAATTTTAGGATTCCGACCCCTCAACGCCGAAGAAGCTCTGGAAGACGAGCTCGCGATGAGCCAACGCAATTCAAGACGGAGCGCGCTAAAAAAGAGAGCGGAAGATCCGGCGCACATCGACATCGCCAGTTACCGGGATCTTAAACGTATAAATCCCCAGGACATGAAGTACGACTGCTTCATAATCCTGGCCATTCCATACATCCTCAGGACAAATCTGAAATAACCGCGCTCCACGCGTCAGATTAAGGCAATTGAATAAATTCCCTTTTTTAAGCGTTATAAACTTAAACATAGAAATATTTAATTATAGAATAATGAATAAGTCAATAATTCTTACGGCCATACTTGCCGTGACACTGGGCCTGGGAGGTTGCGTGTCGAACAAGAAATACCAACAGCTGCAGTCTGAATATCAGACCACCCGCGACGGTCTGTTGCAGTGCAACACCGAGTCCAAATCGATGACCTATGTCATCTCCGATCTGAAGAAACAGAACGAGGAGCTTAAGAAATCATTGCAGGACCTGAAGGCGACCCTGGACCAGAGCATGGCCAACAACCAGCAGGGAAACGTCAACATCGCCAAGCTGGTGGATGAAATCAATGCGAGCAACAAGTACATAAAAGAACTTATTTCCGCCAAGTCCAAGAGCGACTCGCTGAATATGGCGCTGACCAACAAGCTGACGCGCTCCCTTACCAACGACGAGCTGAAGGATGTGGACGTGAAGGTCCTGAAGGGTGTGGTCTACATCTCGCTGGCCGACAACATGTTGTTCAAGTCCGGAAGTTACGAGATCAGCAGCCGCGCCATGGAGACCCTCTCAAAAATCGCCAAGATCATCAAGGACTACTCCGATTACGACGTGCTGGTGGAGGGCAATACGGACAATGTGCCGATCTCGCGTGAGAACATCCGCAACAACTGGGACCTTTCGGCACTTCGTGCCAGCAGCGTGGTGCAGTGCCTGCAGAACGACTTCGGCATCAATCCCTCGCGCCTCACGGCCGGAGGCCGCGGCGAGTACAACCCCATCTCCGACAACAATACCGAAGTGGGCAAGCAGCGTAACCGCAGAACCGAAATCATCATCACACCGAAACTCGACCAGTTCCTCGACCTGATCGACCAGGCGCCCAAAGAAGATTAAACCAGAACACCAGATAATGACAAAAAGAAACGCATACCGTCGGCATGCGTTTCTTTTTGTCATTATTGCCCTACTTTTATCCATTTTTTGACACGATTAACAAAATTTCAACAGTATTTTTTCAAATAATTACCGATTTTTTGAAATTATTTTACAAATTGTTTTGAATTTAAATTTATTTTATTAATTTTGCCATCGAATTAAGAGTAATTAACCATTTCGGAAACAATTACACTTAATTTAATGACAAATTACCATCAGCCGGTCATGAGAGGCCGAATGTCGAAGAAAGTCTTCACGACATTTATTAAACCGGGATTTGTCATATCGGGAGATAACACTATGCACTAACGTTAAAAGTTTGATAGGTGTTTTTTCCGGATGGGATCCCCCACGAATCCCATTCCGGAACTTCCAGGGAACTGAAAAGTTAGAAACCGAATACAAGCGATATTTTATCGACAATTTGTGATATGGTAATATAATAAGTTGCAGAATCTAAAATTGCAGATGATTCTTTAATAATTTAGTCATTCAGCATAGAAAGACGTTGATCCATCCTAATTTTACAAAAAAAGAGGCCGGTCGTTGAGACTCGCCTCTTTTGTTGTGTACCGGCTATCCTGTAGTCTTAAGAGGATAGGCACAGCGGACATTCCCCTACAGATGTCTCTTTAAGTTCCTTCAGGCCCTTGATAAGAAGGGTGCGTTCAAAATTGAACCGCACCCTCCCTTTAATCGTCTCTGCGAGAGCTTTATCGGCCCGCACGCATCATTTTGATTGTCTTGACAGTACCGTCACTGTAGACGATACGGCAGATTGCCGGGCCGTTATAGCTTGAATCCACGGCATGGCCTTGAAGATTATAATATGTGCGTGAGAGCTCTTCCCTGAACATCTCGGGAGAATTTATGCCGGAATTTCCGCTCATCACGATCTCGCTGCATACTTCCCGGCCTTCTTCATTGATATACACCGACTGCACCCCGCATCCGTCCGCGGGAAGTTCGAAGTGGAAGTACACGTCGTGATAGGTGCCGCTGCACATGATGTCGTAGTTGTCATACAAACCATAAGGCACGTTCACCATGTCCTCGCTAAGCTCAAGGTAAGGATACTCTTCGGGTGTGAAAGTGAACGCTTCGCCGTTAATGTAGATACGGTAATACAACTTTTCAGTGTCAAGGATGCAACCCTCCTCATCAGTGTAAGGAATATTGAAAGACATTGCGCCGGCTTCGTAAATGTCATTGAATGGATCCACTTCAAGGTCATATGGCTTCGCCGGAGGAGTCGCAATATTACGGTTTTGCTTGTAAATAGTCACGCCTTCATAAAGCGTCAAGAGGTAATAGTCATCTGGCATAGAGCAGATGGCGTAGCCGTCGCGAAGCGTGAGTTTTTTGCTTTCGGAGTCATAATCGAACACGGTCTCCTCCGTAGGTGAACCGGCTACCATAACTTCAAGATCCGGGTCATATTCGAGTTCCGATCCCCATAGATAGGAATAATAAGCCACATCCGCGTTAATTCCGAGATATGTTCCGGAGGGTATCGTCACTTTTCCGTCGGCAATTTTTCCCTTGACCCACGCATCCTGCACACCACGGTCGATTCCCTGAATATAAATATCGTTCCCCTGTAAGGCGACATTGATCATTGCATCCTCATAGGGATCATGGAAGACCCATTTGTCAAAGTCCGCTCCGTCGGGAGGAGTGACGCCATTGGATCCCTGACGCGAAACAAGCTTTATGTTGCAGTCGCCGTATCCTACCCATGCATAACCTGTCTCGCCGGTGGGTTGGCCGTTTATATCTGCAAGTTCGCCATAACGTGCGAGACCGAGCAGCAGGTCGGGATTCGCAGCCTCATAGCCGGACTCCGTTTTTTTCAGCACATATTTCATGTCGTCGGTCGCTACATACGTGGCGTATCCAGAATCGTCCACCTCACGCTTCATGGGGAGCATGTACATCTTTACATATTCATCCGTCCAATCGTCATATTCATCATAGATGAACTGCGGACCTTCGATCACGATGGAGCCGTCGGCGTCATAGCTTCCTTTCAGATAGCTGAGCATTATGAAGTCTGACAGAGGATTGGAGAAATAGAGCGTACCGTCAGCGGCGTAGATCTGACGTACCACGGATCCCTTGATGTCGTTACGTTGCAATCCCTCATAATTGTTCATGAATTCGGTGCAGCTGCGGCTGAAGTAACTTTCCTCTCCGTCCGGCACCTCGAAGATGATCTCCGCGTCATCGTCGGGAGGCGTCACGGCCTTGCAAACCGTGTAGAGAGGTCGGGCTTCCTGCGCCAGCGCTACGGTGGGAAGAGCCAGGAATGTCAATGTTGCCAAAAGTAGATTTTTTGTCATATGTATAGGTGTGTTAAAATGTTATTATATTCCGCCAGATACGTTCCATACCGATTAATATTACGGATTGATGCAACAAAGTTAATATATTTTTTTTAGTAGATGACAAAAATTAAAATTATGCTGTTAAACA
>USIY01000095.1 GCA_900554845.1 uncultured Bacteroidales bacterium
AGATAGGCCAATGGGCTCTGATAAAAGGAGGCTGCCGCGTCAACAGCAACGTGCCTCCCTATGCCGTGATGGCGCATAATCCCATCGCTTATTTCGGAGTCAACGCTTTCATACTGCGGAAAGGCAAATTCTCGGAAGACACTATCGACAATATCGCAAAGTGCTTCAGGCATTTATACCAGTCCAACACCAGCAGCTTCAACGCCCTCCGGCGCATCGAGGCCGATGTTGACCAAGGACCTGAACGCGACGCGATAGTAAAATTCGTCCGCGACCACAAGTACAAGCTGGCCGCCATCCGTCTCGAAGACCGCGAGATGTAATCACCTATAAATAATCCTTTCAATATTCAAAAAAATCGCGATTTGCTTGGCGGATCGCGATTTTTTTTGTAATTTTGCAAACGTTTTGTGGCACATCCTTAAAAGCTACTGAAAATGATGCATTTAGTAGTGATATGAGAAAGTGAGATGGCACCGGAACACCGTAGTTTAATTAATTTTAGAAAAGAACTAAGTTACAGCCATGGCTAAAACTTGTCAGATCACAGGCAAAAAAGCTGCAGTGGGCAACAATGTTTCCCACTCCAAGCGTCGCACCAAGCGCAAGTTCGAGGTTAACTTGCATACAAAGAAGTTCTATTGGGTAGAGCAGGATATGTGGATTGAACTCACACTCAGCTGCGCCGCCCTTCGCACCATCAACAAGATCGGTCTGAACGCCGCAATCAGAAAGGCAGAAGCCGAGGGCAACCTCGACCTCCGCGATATCAAAATCCTCTCCTTCTAAAGCATCTCTGAACAATGGCAAAGAAAGCAAAAGGTAATCGCGTCCAGGTAATTCTGGAGTGCACCGAACATAAGGCCAGCGGTATGCCCGGCATGTCCCGTTACATCACGACCAAAAACCGCAAGAACACAACAGGCCGTCTGGAGTTGAAGAAATACAACCCCATCCTGAAGAAATACACCATCCACAAGGAAATCAAATAATACCCCCTGACCAATGGCAAAGAAAACAGTGGCCTCTATCCAGAAAGGTGAGGGCCGTACATATTCCAAAATCATCAAGATGGAGAAGTCGCCCAAAACCGGCGCATATGTCTTCAAAGAGGAAATGGTTCCCAATGACGCTGTAAAAGACGCATTAAAATAATCCTCTATATAGAAATAAAAAAGGCTGCGGATCCGCAGCCTTTTTTATTTCTGATATCATGCATCTGAATCAAAATACATAACTGAATCCCAGTCCCACGAAAGCCCCGCTGCATTTATTCATCATACTGTACTTCCCTTGAATGTTCATCTTCAGGAAACGAGTGAAATAGATGTCGATGCCGGCTCCGAAATTAGCCCCTACTGTTGAACGATACTCCGGATCTGCTTCCGGATGAGTATAATGCCAACTATTGTAGGTCAGACCAACCAGAGGATACAACCCGATTCCCCTTACAATCTTGAACGGGAAGTGCATGTCGCAATTCAATAAGAATCCTGAGCGATGGTTGTTCTCAAACGACACTCCCATATCCGGAGCAAGACGGAAATGTTCGGCGAACTCCCATTGGAAGTTTGCGGATATATATCCCCCTTCATTGTATGAACTATAACCGCCGGACACACCAACGGACTTCTCCCCTTTTCCCAAGGCCATGGCCTGCTGAGGAACAGCCATCGCCATTACTGTCAATACCCCTCCTAAAATAGCTATCAGTTTCCTTTTCATACCTTGATAGTTTACAGTGAAATTATATTGATTTGCAACTTGTAATACTTTTCATCGAAACAATATTACAATATTTTAACTTTAAAACATCATATTTAGTCAAAAGTTTTGTAATTTTGTCAATAAAACGGCAGATCCGCTATTAAAATTGATAACAGCCATGAATAAAGAAGAATTCCGCCCGTGCTCACAGAGCCTTACCAACGATAGTTTAGGCATGTTCAGGGTGGCCTCATGCATACCGGAAGTACGCCCGGCCGCAGTCGCCGAAAACTGTGCCGCTATAGTCGGAATGATCAGGGAATGTGCGGCTAAAGGGGTACAGTTAGCGGTGTTTCCGGAGTTATGCGTCACCGGTTACACCTGTGCGGATCTTTTCAACGACAATGCGTTGCTTAAGCAGGCTGAGCGCGCTTTGCTCTCTCTCGCGAGGGATATCGCTGAATATTCATGCACTGTAGTTGTAGGACTACCCGTTGCCCATAATGGCAGGCTCTACAATTGTTCGGCTATCATCAATAAAGATGGAATAAAAGGGATAGTACCCAAATCATATCTGCCGAATTATAATGAATTCTATGAAAAACGTTGGTTTGCTTCCGGATTCGGCATCGACGCTCGCGTAAACATTATCGATATCGCCGATTCTTATGGGAGCGTCCCGGAATTCAGTCATGACATTCCTTTCGGCACTAATCAGATTTTCGATATAGATGGTGTCAAGATCGGAATCGAGATATGCGAGGATCTATGGGTTCCGATACCTCCAAGTTGCAATTTATGTATGGCAGGAGCAGAGATCATAGCCAATCTGTCGGCCTCCGATGCCCTTATAGGCAAACGGGCATATGCTTTGGATCTTATAGCCAATCAGTCCGCCCGGTGCCGTTGCGGCTATGTATACGCCTCGGCCGGATTCGGAGAATCCTCCACGGATCTGGCTTTCGCAGGAAACGCTATCATCGCTGAAAACGGCAGAATATTGGAAAAGAACAACGAATTCAATCATAATCCGGACTGTAAAATTGCGGATATCGACATTCAGCATCTCGGGCACGACAGAATACATTTTTCTTCTTTCAGCGACCATTTCGACAAATTTAACGATTTTCACTTGACACACCTCTCCGGTACAACATCAAGCGACCGCAGGCCACTGGAATTTTGCCATGTCGATCCAACACCATTCGTCGATAAAGTGGAGAGCCGGATGAACGCCCGGTGCGACGAAATCAGCTTCATCCAGGCGTGGGGACTCGCCACGCGTCTGAAAGCCATTGGATGTAAAAGTGTCGTGATAGGCATTTCAGGAGGGTTGGATTCAACGCTCGCCCTGCTTGTCACTGTCAAAGCATTCGACATGCTCGGACTGGACCATAAAGGAATCTACGGCATCACTATGCCGGGATTCGGCACTACAGGCCGTACCAAAAGCAATGCCGATCATCTGATGGAACGGTTGGGAATAAACTGTCTGGAAATACCGATAGGTGAAGCTGTAATGCAGCATTTCAAAGATATTGACCATGATGTGGCCGTCCATGACATCACTTATGAAAACTCTCAGGCGCGTGAGCGCACTCAAATACTCATGGATTATGCCAACAAAGTGAACGGCCTTGTGATCGGCACAGGTGATCTGTCCGAACTTGCTTTGGGCTGGTGCACATATAACGCCGACCAAATGTCGATGTACGGCGTCAACGCCTCCGTTCCAAAAACAATGGTCCGCTATCTCGTAGCAGGCTATGCCCGCAAGACTGACGACGCGGAACTTCGCCGAATATTGCTGGATATAATCGACACCCCGATCAGTCCGGAACTGCTTCCCCCCGATAAAGAAGGAAACATTCAACAGAAAACCGAGGACAATGTCGGACCATATGAACTGCATGACTTTTTCCTGTACCATATGATGCGATTCGGCGAGGATCCGGTAAAAATCGCCGCTCTTGCCAACAAGGCTTTCGAAGGAAAATATAATTTATCTACAATATATAAGTGGCTGAAAACGTTCTATAAAAGATTTTTCAGCCAGCAATTCAAACGTTCTTGCATGCCGGATGGCGTCAAGGTTGGTTCAATATGTCTGTCGCCTCGCGGTGACTGGAGAATGCCATCGGACGCCTGTGTGAATCTATGGTTGCAAATTATCGACGCACAATGCAAAGCTGACGGAATCAACATCAATTAATGGAATCGGTCTATAATCCGTAAAGACATCATGACTTTAGACGAATCGTTCTTTCTCCTCTGCAACGGCCATCACACCCCACTGATGGACCAGCTGATGCTTTCATATACGAGCCCTTTCACATGGATACCATTCTATGTGGCATGCTTCGCGGCATTGATTTATAAGTTCGGATGGGCCAAGGCGACTTTAATGCTTATTGTGATTCTTGGAGCCGTAGGACTGAGCGACTGGTTCTGCGCTTCGGTGTTGCGCCCTATGCTGCATCGCATGCGTCCTTCCAATCTTGACAATCCTTTCTATCAATTCGTAACCGTGATTAACGGTTATCGCGGAGGAAGATATGGGCTCCCTTCTTGTCATGCCGCCAACAGTTTCGCCCTCATTGGAGCGTTGATTACTTTCACACGATCAAAAAGATTCTCCATTATATTGATGGCATGGGGATTGCTGGTATGTT
Organism: uncultured Bacteroidales bacterium; assembly: GCA_900554845.1. GTDB lineage: Bacteria > Bacteroidota > Bacteroidia > Bacteroidales > Muribaculaceae > Lepagella. Next base: position 4,380 of record USIY01000095.1, read on the forward strand.
ATTCTCGAATGTATGTTGGAGTGCATTATCCGTCGGACTTATTGTTGGGAGGAGCGATAGGATTGACCATCGGCATAGGCATGGCGAATCTCGTATTGTACTATGGACCCAAAATCCGCCAATATCGTCAAAGTAAGGGATATAAAGTATATTCTTTTGAATTCTCTTTGGCCAACGGGTATTATACGCTCTCGCTTGCCCCGATCATAATTCCGGTCACCGTATTGCTTCTGACTCTTTTATACGGTCTGTTTATTTGATTTTTAAGTAGCTGATATGAAAGAACTGTCCGACCATTCACAGCCACGCTACACGCGCGAGGATATATCGAAAGCATTGGAGGCTCTTCGCAACGGAGGCGTGATTCTATATCCCACGGATACAATCTGGGGTCTCGGATGTGACGCCACAAATCCTGAAGCCGTGGAAAAAGTTTATCTTATCAAAGGACGAGCCGAATCCAAGGCGATGCTGGCGCTCGTAGGCAGCGAAGGTCAACTTCAAAGCTCCGTACAGCATATTCCTGAAATAAGTTGGGAACTCATTGAGGCAGCGGTCCATCCTTTGACCATTATTTACGACCATCCCCGCAATCTGGCTCACAATATGCTTGCTCCCGACGGCTCGGTTGGAATAAGAATCACAAACGAGAGTTTCAGCCGGACCTTGTGCCAGCGTTTCGGCAAACCTATCGTATCCACATCCGCCAACCGCAGCGGACAGAAGTCTCCGCGCACTTTCGCAGAAATAAGCGAAGACATAAAAAAGCATGTTGACTATATTGTCCAGTACGGCCGGTCAAGCTCAATCCCCCACACTGCCTCCAATATCGTCAAGATATCCGACGGCGGTATAGTGAAGGTAATTAGATAAAATTACAAAATGGACAATTTATAAAGGCTCTGCGCAGATTGCAGAGCCTTAGTTGTATGCATGGAGAGAGTTGAAAAGATTCACTCCGAAATATGTGGCCGCCACCGTCAATATGGCAATTAGCATATAGATATGGAAATGCCGGGGAAATTTTAGGAATCCGACACCCGGATGGAGCGGCAACGCATATACAAGGAAAGTGACCAATGCCAACGTTTCCTTTGGATCCCACGACCAATAATTGCCCCAGGAGACGTTTGCCCATACGGAGCCGGTGATGATTCCGAGACCAAGCAACCATACCGCCGGATACAACATTGCAAGGGATAAGACGCGCATCCTTGGTCCGGAAGAGGGTCTGACCAACGCTGCGACCGCTGCTGCGAATGTCAGCCCAAACAACGCATAAGAAGCCATAGCAAGCGATACATGTGTCGCCAACCATGGAGAATTGAGAACCGGTTGCAAAGGACCAGCGAATGGATTCACTGTCAAAAATGCCGTCAGTGTCATGGCTCCGGCCAATATCATGCCCGTCAACTGCATCACATGTCCGTGTCTGCGGAAAAACAGAAGAAGCAACTCTATCAACAGTGCCGCGAAAAGGAGCGTACCTCCTGTGTCGGCCAATGGAACATGCCCCGACAGAATCCATAGCGCAACAAAACTCATTATGGACACTGCTGTCAAAATCCATAGACATATATCCGATATCCGTCCGTAAGACCAATATTCCGAATGACCGACGCCAACGGAGAGCATAGACCGTGACTTGAGCAATCTTCTCCACCGGCCCCCGGGGGAAAAAAGGATCCATAATCCGGACACCGCAAAAATCATGTAGCCGGAATACACAAGCGCTATACCCAGCGGATCACGGCTGACGGTCAGAATCGACGAACCGTCATAATCATAGCCGGCCTGGCAGAACCGATAGTCGTCTACTTTCAATATTTTATTCATTGAAATAACACCCGACTTGCCATTGACTTTCAAATATGAAATATAGTCACGCGGTACACTCTTTCCTGGATAATACTCCACCCGGAAGCTGTCAAGCTGCATCACCGCCGGCAATGGAAGCGCCTTACCGTGCGCAGAATGAAACTCCGAAACACATACGCCTGGCGTCAGCCTCAACGTTCCCTTCTGACGGAACATATAAGTGCACAACGCCCCGGCCAGAATCACTATAAAAGAAATATGGAGTGTCAGGACGGACGGATTGTTCCAAAGCCTTTTCCAGCAAATCATCATATTTTTCTCATGGCCATACATTCCATCTCCACAAGCCAGCCGGGACGACAGACAGGGGCATGAAGAATCAGATATGGAATATCCTTGAATCTTTCCTCAAACATTCCTTTCACCACATTATAGTCCGCGGGGTCGCGCAGATACACCAATATCTGACCGACATCCTCCCATCGGAAAGAAGCGGCTTTAAGCAAAGCCTCGACATTCTCCCACATACGCAATGTTTGCCTGCGGACATCCCCCTCCCATAATATGCATCCCTTATTGTCGATGCTGGCCGTACCCGATACGAAAAGATGTCGTCGGTCGTCATAATCGATGCTGGTGGCCCTTTCAAAGGCCACGCCATACTCATGTGTGGGATTCAGATGGTCCAGGGCATTGATCTGTCGCATAGCTCCATCTTCAAGTCCAAGAACGGAGTAGGAGTCGAACACTACTGCGGCATCTCTGTCAGCCTGTCGGCCACCGATTCCTGTGCTCGCTATGAAACGAGTGGACGGCGTGAGTCCTTGCTCAACGAACGCATCATTACGGCCACGCACCACTTCAGCATAGTCCGTATCGATGTACCGCACGAACAGCCATGTGCGCACACAACTCTGCAGAAGGCTTCCTTCACGCATCGCAAGCGCATTCGCGAGATTGGTCAGCATATGATATAGGGCATTTCTGGGATCGAGTCCCGTGCATGTGCGGCTTGCTTCGAACATATGCAAATGTCCGAATGCCCGCACCTCGTAAATGCCGTCTGCTGCACGCCGCGACACCGCATCCTCGATCATCCATACCCAAAGGGCGACCTTGGTGCCGTTCAACGGCGCCTGTTCCACGATGGATGTGGCGCATACGCCATTCTCAGGAAGAAGGTTCTGCTGGTTGGCGGAATCGCTGAGAAACCAGCGCTGGAAGACCGGACATATCTTATCTCCCAATGCCTCCTTGAGCTCCGCATATTGCCGCAATATCTCCGCAAGCTGTTTGTCAAATCCAATTGCGGTATCGTCTACCGTGATTATGCTGTGGACCTCGCGTTTCCCACCTGAGGCCTCTGTGATTTTGGTCGAGATCATAGTATTGTCATTTATGCAAAGCGGCGGCCACATCTCCGGGACTGAACGACACCGGTTTGGAGCCGAGATCAGGGACATTGAAAGATTTCAGATTGTCATCGTAGAACGACGGCGATTTCTGTGGTAGAAGGAAAGGTTTCGATACTGCGCCATCGGCATCTACATGCACGAAATAAGGTTTCCCATAGAGTCCGTCGT
>USIY01000096.1 GCA_900554845.1 uncultured Bacteroidales bacterium
TTTGAAAGGTGTCAGTGGCTGCACCGTCACGTTTTGACAGCAGCAGTTCGGGCTTACGCAAGTTGATCTGTCCCAGAAATCCGGGGTTGGTCTGCGCTTTGTGCGCGAACTTGAACAAGGGAATAAAACTCTCCGTCTTGACAAAGTGAATCAAGTTTTTTCAATGTCCGGATCCCAGATGGCTCCGGCAAAAATGGAAAGAGAAGCATTAGATAAGGATAAGTTTGAGTAAAGGATATGGAAATCAAAAACAATAAGAAAGTAATCATAACAGGCAAAAAGATCTGTCTGGTAGCTGGGATACTGTCAGGAATCTGCGGAGTCTATTGGCTGGTCAAGGCATTGTTTTACGATGACACCAACCTTCCGGCAATCTTGTCAAGCATTGCCATGGCTCTGTTTCTCATTCTTTTTGCTCAGAAACGTTAATATGGAGAAAATAAAGTCGTTTTCTCCGGAAATCATCGACTATGTTGAGAGGGAGATTATTCCCCGCTACTACTCCTTTGACAAAGCGCATCAGGAGAATCATGTGCGAATGATGATTGAACATACAGAATACGGGACGAGTGAATTCATTCATATTGCCAGCTTGAATATTTATCGTTACCTTTGTCTAAGGTAAACATATTCTCACGTATGAGAACATTGTCCATACCACATAGATTTAGACACATTATGAACAAGAAGGAATACTCGCAGGCCAACAAGGCGTGGCTGGAAGCCATGGCTAAGAAAGATGGCGTCAAGCCGCTTCCCAAAGGGATATATTACAAAGTGATCAACTCCGGCAGGAATGACGGGAAGCATCCCTCGGAGCGGAGTGTCGTCACAGCTCATTACACAGGTCGCACCATCGACGGCAAGGAATTCGACAGCAGCCGCGGAGGTGTGCCCGTGGCTTTCCGGCTCAACGAACTGATCGAAGGCTGGATCATCGCCTTGCAGCACATGTGCGTGGGCGATAAATGGGAAATATCCATCCCTGCCGAACTGGGCTATGGCAAATACTCCCAGCCCGGCATCCCGGCACATTCCACCCTCATCTTCGAGCTCGAGCTGTGCTCCATGGCATAATGATTATTATCCACACTGTCCCGTTTGGATAATTCATTGAAAATCGCTATCTTTGAATAAATTTATGACCGAATTTGATGAATACATAGACCACGGTGAGCCGGCACAGAAGGAGAGGCTGATGTGTGGCAAACGGCAATCGGCCTTCATGTTGTGGATGGGCTGAAAGTTCCAGATTATCTGCTTGATACTGCGCTTCTACAATCTGATGCTATAATTAGCATTGGATATCGCGTGAACAGCACCCGTGCCACGCATTTTAAGCAGGGAGAACTAAATAAAAGGATTTGAGATGAAAGCATTGACATATACCGCTCCGGGACGGTTTGAACTGATCGAAAAACCGAAGCCGGAAATTTTGAGTCCCAAGGATGCCGTGGTGAGGATTACTCTTTCGAGCATCTGTTCGTCGGACCTTCATATTCTGCATGGTGCTGTGCCTCAGGCAGAGGTCGGTATCACCGTGGGGCATGAACTGGTGGGTGTCGTTGAGGCTGTAGGTTCGGAAGTCTCCAAGGTCAAGCCGGGCGACAGGGTCGCGGTGAATGTCGAGACATTCTGCGGCGAGTGCTTCTATTGCAAACGGGGATACGTGAACAACTGCACCTCAGGGGGCTGGATGTTGGGATGCCGCATAGACGGCGGTCAGGCGGAATATGTCCGCGTTCCCTACGCCGACAATGGTCTGACTCCGATTCCCGACAACGTCAGCGACGAGCAGGCTCTGTTTGTCGGTGACATACTTGCTACCGGTTATTGGGGAGCCAAGATTTCGGAGATTTCCGAGGAAGATACTGTGCTGATTATCGGAGCCGGTCCTACAGGGTTATGCACGTTGGAATGTGTACAGCTGTATAATCCTCGCCAGATTGTGGTTTGCGAGGCCGCCGAGAGCCGCCGCGAATTCGTGCGGAAGCATGATATCAATGTAGTCGAGCCTACAAAATGCCTTGAAGTCCTTAAGTCATTGACAGAGGGTCGTGGTGCCGACCGCGTCATTGAAGTTGCCGGAGGCGAGGATACTTTTGAACTCGCATGGCGTTGTGCCCGTCCCAATGCCGTCGTCACGATTGTCGCACTATACGAAAAGGAACAGATATTGCCCTTGCCGTGGATGTATGGCAAGAACCTGACGTTTAAGACAGGCGGCGTCGATGCCTGCGACTGCGACAAAATCATGCACCTGATTTCCGAAGGCAAGATTGACACTACCCACTTGATAACACACCGCTACCCCCTCAGCCACATCCAGGACGCCTACATACTCTTTGCCAACCACGCCGACGGCGTCATCAAAACCGCCATCCATCCGGGTTAAGTACACTTAATGTAGAAAATTCAACGGCATCTCGTTTGCTAAAAAGACGCCGTCAAGAAGGTAAATACTTAGTTCGATTCAATCTGCCTTTGAATCTTGGCGCGGACCTCATCGAAAGACAGAGGCATGAAATTATTGTTATCTACACCTACATCAAGCTGTGTCGGGAAGAGGTACTGAAGACGTCCGGCGTCAATCCCGGTATTTGAAGGACGGGTATGCACATGACCGAACAGTTGCCACACGTCGTTATGATAGCCTCCTTCAAAGCACAGATAAGGGAAGTGGTTCAAGTAGATTTTCTCCTTTCCGACCTGAATGCACATCGACATTGCAACGTACTCAAACCTGTCTATGAATCCTTGTCGGATATTCTTGAGGTCATGATTACCAAGAACGAGATAGATTCTGCCATTTAGACGGTTGAGAATCTTATTCCACTCTTCAGCTCCACCGAGACAAAAGTCTCCGAGATGGAAGATTACATCATCAGGCCCAACCACTCTGTTCCAGTTTGTGATAATGGTTTCGTTCATCTGATCAATCGTCTTGAACGGGCGATTGCAATATTGCAGTATATTGGTGTGATTGAAATGGGTGTCGGAAGTGAAAAACAACCGATTACCGTCAAACTTGAAGTTCATTGTCATTTATTTCTATTACGGCATCCCGGCGGAAATCAGCCTGTTCACCATGAAAGGTGTAACCAAGCTGATTGCAGATGCACCGGGTATTGCCGATGGTTTTGTTTATGTTTCGATGCGAATGGCCGTATATCCAGTATTCGATGCGGCTGCTGGCGATAAAGTCGCCAAGTTCGGATGTAAACGCTCCGTTTATCGGGCTACCCTTGAACTCGTCGGCCATAAGCTCGAACGACGGCACATGGTGAGAGGCGACGATAATGTGCTTTGCGTTACTCAGCTCCACACTTCTCTCGATGAACTCACGGCAACGCTCATGCTCCTGATTGAAACGCTGTGCCGACAGCCGGAACTGTCCGTTACGTATGCGATGGAAGTCGGTCACTCCGCGTTCGGTCTGATACTCATCCCATGGATGAATCATCGCCCAAAGAGTCGATGCTATGAGGTCGATGCTCGGAGCCAACGGAATCACGCAGTTATAGCACGCCTTGACGTTGGGCCGAATATCGAGTTGCCAGCCTTCGTGAAGGGCGTTAATGTCGAAGCTCTTGTAAAGCTCATGGTTGCCGGGGATGACGATAGTCTGTCTAAACGACTCGGCGCACCAGTCCCAGAAGGGATGATGCGTGTAGTTGTCATCACCGAGATAGCCGATGTCTCCGGCTAATATCAGAACATCGCCGACTGCTACCAGCGGATTCTCTTTCAGCCAACGGCTGTTTTCATGGAACTCCAGATGGAGGTCAGATGCGTATTGTATTTTCATATTTCCTTATTGTTAAGTTATTAAGCAAGAGGACTTACCTTCTCAAGCTTATTCCATTTTGTGTTTGCGATTATTTTCTTGATGACTTTCTTGTCTACTTCGTAAGCATAAGGGAGTTTCATCTGGCTACCAATATCATCGCCCTGCATATATCGGTACGCATAAGGGGTAATCTCAACGTAGTCAGTCTCCTTCAAGATTCCGAGTACATGATCTACTTCTCCCAATTCAACCGAGATTCCGGCATCAGACAATCCTACGACAGTCCGGAAGCAATCATCAAGATTCCAATAACTACCGGTGCCGACATAAAAATGCCATTGGCCATCGGTATATGTTGGGTACAAGTGAACTCTCGCATACACTACATCAAATCCGTGATAAGGTGAGACATCGTTCTTCCATCTTCTGAAATCATCCTCAGAATCAAGATTATACTCCTTAATCTCATATCCTTTACTTGAATGCCGGAAGACTTCAATATCATTTCCCGACATCTTGCCATATACAGCTTCATATGCTATGCGCCAATAGTGCATATAGCATCTGAGAGTCATCTCGGGAAACTGCGTAGGCTCGAACTGATTCTCGTACAGGTTGATTACCCGAGGTATATCTATCCCATCATAGCGATTGTCAGGAATCAAAGAGTTCAGGATAGACCTCTTTATCAACCCTTCTCTCCGGTAGTAACTCAAATATTTCTCAACATACGAATTATATTGTTCGAACGCAGACAAGATATTGTCAACGAGTCCTACAACATACTTCTCGACTTTTGAGAATATTCCAACGAGTTCATCCTCATAGAAACAATGGTGGGAATTACAATCTTCCTTGTCACAGAATACATGATGATCATAAGTATCTCCGGTGATATAGAGATAATGACGTTCCTTATAGGTTGATACCGACAATCTATACCACTCCCACCTCTTGCCCTTGACTTCAAACCAAAGACTTCTCCTCTCGTCATCGCCCATAGGAGCCAGACGACTCATCGATCCATGTATGCTGCGTATGATATCAGCACTCTTCCCCGAAACAACGGTCACATCAAGACCGCGACTGTCGGGGAGGGTTAGAATGTCTGACTGAGTCAGAGCATTCTGGCGATATAATTTCTTTTGATCATTAAATCTCATTTTCATTTGAGTTATGCGTCATGCGGCGCGGTTATTGAAATGTGTGTCCGCAGCTAATCGCGATGGAGAAGGTCATATCGATGGGGACACAAAAAAACGACTGTCGGGAAGCTTGGTAAGGACTTTCCGACAGTCGTTATATCTCAGTAGTCTGTATTTGTAGACTAACTTATGTCAGTTGGGTTACTGAAACGAACCGGTCGGACAGCGCCGCAATAGGATGTGCATGTTGTTGACAGCATAAGCACACATGCATTGCCTTCAAAGCCTTTTAAGCTCTGAATACGTTTGCTAATTAGTATGTTGCAATGCTGTCTTGCCATTTGTTTCAGATTTTGTGGCCGCAAAGTTAATACTTTTTTCACAAATCCACCAAATAAATTTTTACGAGGGAATAAAAAGTCTAATATATCATACCAAAACTTTCAGAACATGAATGATGAGTGGGAAAACACAAAAATAGTCCAATATATCAGACTTCTATCAAGGCGGAATCGTTGAAGTTGGCGTTTTCGCCGCAGAATACATAGCCGAGTGGATTGCTGACGAGGTGAGTGTTGCCAATCATCAGGTCGGTGAAATGATGGGAATGGCCGTAAATCCATGCTTCGATTCGACTGTCAGCGATGTAGTTGCCGAGTTCAGTGGCATATGCAGCATTCAGTACATCACCTGCGCGTCTTTGTTCGAGAGCGGAGAAGGTGGGAAGATGGTGAGTTACAACGACAATCTTCTCCGCATCGCTCTCGTTGACAACCCGCTGGATGAAAGCAAAATTCTTCTCAAACTCATCGTTTATGTTCTGTGGAATCAAGCGACGCTTGTTATAAAGAATATGCGAATAGTCGTTCATACCTTTCTGGATTGCAAACTCATAGACAACAGGTATTCTTGACCATAAGGTTGAGAGAATGAAATCGACATTGTCGATGCGTACCACCCTATTGTGATAGTAGCCTACATTCGGCAGAAACATCTTTTGCCAACTATCGCCTTGGGCTGCTATATCACCGGTGTTATAAAACTCATGGTTGCCAGCTATCATCAGAACCTGACGATAGTTTTCAGACGCCCATTTCCAGAACCTGAGATGCGGAATGGTCGAATCCTCAAGATACCCTACATCCCCGGCAATGACGAGCACATCGCCGACCGGTTCAAGCGGCAACGACTTCATGAAGCGCATATTCTCACGAAACTCCATGTGCAAGTCGGAACAATATTGAATCTTCATTTTCAGGGCTTTCTTACATTATCAACTGATAGGATTACACTTTTTCAACCGAATAAACCAACCTCCGTTACATTTTTTCAAACGAATAACCTGCGGATTGCAACACTTTTTCAAACGAAAATGATTAGCCGGTATATTACCACCGTAATTATTACCACGGTGACAAAGATGTAAATAATCTTTTAGACAACCAAATCGAATTCAATTAGGATTATTCGGTAAGGGTGCGCAGGGTGCCTCGGCGAAATTCATCCATAAAGGTTTCATAAACATACGCCGGACTTTCGATGTAGAGTGCCGTCTTGCGGTCGCAAAGCTTCTCAAAAGTCTCGGTGTTGTGGAATCGTACCAATGCTTCTTCAAGACCTATTCCTTGGTCTTTCATCATCCGTTCGACTACTTTGGCGGTGATGTATTCAACCAAGAATTCAAAGTTATTGTCAGTCTGTTTCATAATTTTACAAGAAATTCAAGAGCGCGCTCGGTTGCGAAGAAGTATTGAGAATTGAGATCTTTATAGATAAGACCAGCCACAACAGCCTCAAGGTCAATGATCTTCATGTCATAAAGCCCGAAGAGACGTGCCATATCATCATCTGCCACAGGGCCGATTACAATGTCATAGTCATGATGATGCTCTTCGCTTGATCTATTGCGATTAGCCATAACGAAAAGTGCCCATTCACGGTCAGCAACATCGAAAATCTTCACATTTAACCCAGCGGCGATAGCCTTATCCAGATCAAATTCATATTCGGTTACGGTCGGTGTCCCACCATAACGGTTAGTAATGGTTCTTGACCATTCTTTGGCTTGCTGCGGAAGATGAGTTGTATAAAAACCTTGCCCGAAGTCCTTATTACGACCTCTTGTCAGGTCAATTCTATCAATCGGTTGATTGGATCCATGGTATAGTCTCATGATATTGCTCCTCCGTTTTTAAGACATATGGCAACCATGTCATCCACGCAATCCTGCATCGACAACTGATGTTCGGCTTCGTAATTTTCTATCGCGAACTCAAGCCCTTTGAACCGAGACAAATAATTACAGGCTTCTTTCTTTGTCAGCTTAAACTGTCTGGCAAACATACCCATGCTCATCACAATGTAATGAATCACATTCAGAGATACCTCTGAATTCGGCTTTAACTCTATTTGCGCGGATACACCCAGAGCCTCTGACAGTTTATTTATAGTCGAGAATGTAATTCCTCGGCCGTTCTCTATTTTGGATATCTCCGATTTAGTCACACCGACTTTATCTCCCAGTTGCTGCTGAGTGAGACCGAGTTCTTTACGTCGCTTCAAAAACAGCGAGCCTATTTCATCAAATCTACTTTTCATATTGTTCGCAAAGTTAGCAAAAGTTTCCAATATTAGAAACAAATAAGTGAAAAAATATGCTTATCTCTTTGCATGGAACTCTGAAAATCAGAAACCTTGCCGATATAAAAACATGGGCACGAGCCTTTACCCGGCTGACGTGCCGACCTATGGAGAGGAGGTTCTCCAAACCTCCGGCCATATCACGGGCCGATAGGCCCAAGTACCTGACTGAAACATTGTTTTGGC